>CAZJLX010000177.1:0-5823 GCA_964546545.1 uncultured Ignavibacteriaceae bacterium
TGATGCGACACATAATTGGTCGCCGGAAACTCTACCGAATCGACAACCGAGAAGTGATAGTCAGTCGACATTAGCCGCCCACAGAAAACAAATATCAACAGAAAAACAACCAATAGAATAAAGGATGATTGTTTTAGTTTAAAATTATTCATGGCCATCGCTATCCCCTCCAAAATCGACATTCTGGATATCCTTATCCACAAGTTAATCCATTTTACGCTTTAGTCAAGACGAATCTGATTAGATTAATGTCCACAAAAAAAAACCGCCCGAATCGGGCGGTTGAATTTTATGCGATAAATAACCACTTAAACTGTCGGTTGATTCCCGGCCGGCTTTTTATAGCGAGTCACTTTCTGTACCTTACCTGCCTTAAGGCAGGAGGTGCAAACTTTGATTTTTCTTACCGTTCCGTTCATATTAGCCCGGACCGATTGAAGATTCGGATTCCAGCGCCTTTTGTTGATATTATGAGCGTGGGAAATCGAATTTCCGAAAACCGGTTTCTTGCCGCATATTTCACATACTTTAGCCATATTCATATCTCCATTTTCAAGAATGTCATTATATACAATTCGGCTGAAAAAGCAAGTGGATTATTAAAAAGGTATAGAAAAGTTGATATTAATATAAAAGTAGAGGCAAGGCACTTGCCCCTGCCCTTGCCCATGCAGTTCAAAGGGCGACCGCAAGGGTCGCCCCTACATGGCTTTCGCCATCCCCGCCCTTGACACATTTTTATAAAAGAGTTATTATTTTCTCCTGAATGGGTATAAGTATATGTTCGAAATATAGATATGCAGATAATCTTTCGGCAGTTGAGGAATAAATGCTCGATTTAAAATTTGTCAGGGAAAATCCGGATATTGTCAAAGAGGCGGCCAAAAATAAAAATGAGTCGGCCGATGTCGACAAAATTCTGGAATTGGATATTCGTCGGCGCGATATAATCGCCGAGGTCGAACAGCTTAAGGCACTGCGCAACAAGGTTTCCGAGCAGATCGCGGCTAAGAAAAAAAACAAGGAAGATGCCTCCGATGACATCGCGCAGATGAAAGAGGTCGGACAGAAAATCGCCGGGTTCGATAATGATTTGCGATCGGTCAAAGAGGCGCTCGAATTTCATCTGATCCGCGTGCCCAATATCCCGCATGAATCGGTCCCGGTCGGAGCCGATGAGGAAAGCAACATTACGGTTAAAGAGTGGGGCGAGATTCCTAAATTCGATTTTGAACCCAAATGTCACTGGGAGCTGGGCGAAAAATTCGATATGATCGATCTTCCGGCCGGCGCCAAAATTACCGGTTCCGGTTTCTTTGTCTTAAAAGGTCTCGGTGCCCGGCTTCAGCGCGCTTTGATAGCTTTTATGCTCGACCGACACAATGCCGACGGTTTCACCGAAATTTATGCCCCCTATCTGGCCAATGAAAAATCGATGATCGGCACCGGGCAACTGCCCAAACTGGCCGAGGATATGTATCATCTTAAGGATGATAATTTATACCTGATTCCAACTGGTGAGGTCCCTGTCACCAACCTGCATCAGGATGATATTCTCTCCGAGGATCAACTGCCGCTGTACTACACGACTTTTACCCCCTGCTTCCGCCGTGAGGCGGGCGCCGCCGGAAAAGATACCCGAGGTGTTTTAAGAGTCCATCAGTTCGATAAAGTCGAGATGGTTAAAATCGTTCATCCTGATAAATCTTATGAAGAACTGGAAACGCTTTTGCAGCAGGCCGAAAAAATTGTCCAGGCTTTGAAAATTCCATATCGGGTCCGAACCCTCGCGACCGGCGATTTATCCTTCGCCGCCGCCAAATGCTATGATATCGAAATCTGGGCGGCCGGAGTGAACAAATATCTGGAAGTTTCCTCAATCTCCAATTTTGTCGATTTTCAGGCGCGGCGAATGAATACGCGCTTTCGCGATAAAGACAGGAAGGTTCACTTCGTGCATACCTTAAACGGTTCAGGTACCGCCCTGCCACGACTGATTGCGGCAGTTATGGAAAACAATCAAACCGAATACGGTACCATTATTATTCCCGAAGTGCTGCGCCCCTATATGGGCGGGCTGGCGGAGATTACCAAGAGTGAGCAAAAAAAATAATCTAAAATTATCAATCGGCGCCACGACATTATTCAAACTTTTCCTGTTGATCGGTATTGTCGCCATCTCGCTGGTATTTATCTGGTACACCCTCGATGTCATCGGCCAGCTCAAGGCGGAAGCCGAACGGACGGCCAACTCCTATGTCAGACTCTGGCAGATGGCCGCCAATGAAAATACCAGCGGCAGCGGGGTGCAGATAATTTTTGAAGAGGTTATCGAAAAGGCGAATTTCCCGGTGATTATCGCCGATCCCGATGGGGAACCTATTTTCTGGCGCAATATCGAAAATATCATCGATAATGACCCTTCTCCCGAAGCATTATCAAAAGTCAGGAAAATCGCTCAGGAGATGCAACATGATAAAGACAGGATAGCTCTTTATTTTGAGGATAAAGTCATTTCATATTTTTATTACGGCGATTCGAAAGTTATCAGGCAATTACAGTATATGCCTTTTGTTGAAATCGGGCTGGTTGGCGCCTTTATTTTGATCGGTTTTATCGGTTTTCAGAATATTCGCCGCTCCGAGGAACGGCATATATGGGTTGGCATGGCCAAAGAAACGGCCCACCAGCTGGGCACGCCAATCTCATCACTGCTCGGCTGGCTGGAAATCGGTATCGAGCAGTGCAAAACAAAAAATGCGGACGGCATGTCGCCGGAAGATGTTTTCGAACAGATGAAAGTCGATATCATAAGATTGCGGCGCGTGGCCAACCGTTTCGGACAAATCGGTTCACAGCCGGAATGGAAAGAGGTCAACATCGATTCATTGCTGGAGGAATCAGTCGCTTACTATCGTCACCGATTGCCTTTCAACGGCAAAGGCATCGAAATCGGATATGTCGGAAGTAACCTGCCATCGGTACCGATCAACGGTGAGCTGTTTACCTGGGTTATCGAAAATTTAATCAAAAATGCCATGCAATCGGTCAATCCCAATTCGGGGCGCATAAATCTCTCCGCATATCAAACCGAGGATTGCCGCTGTATTATCATTGATGTCAAAGATAACGGCGTCGGTATTCCGACCGGAATTGCCCGTAAAATCTTCCGCCCCGGTTTCACCACCAAAAAGAGGGGTTGGGGACTCGGTCTGACTTTGGCGCGGCGGATCGTTGAAGAATATCACCGCGGAAAAATCGCGCTGGTGCGTTCAAAACCGGGTGAAACACTATTTAGAATTGTCCTGCCGATTAAGGGTGCAGGTCATGTGAAACGATTCGGACAATACATGTAAAAGGATTGGGAAAGTAATTTTTAAAAGGAAAATACAATATGACCAATAAACGAATTTTATGGGTCGACGATGAAATAGATTCTTTGAAACCACACATTATGTTTCTTAAGCAAAAAGGATTTGAGCTGGATGAAGCTATCTCCGGTGAGGATGCTCTGATTAAGGTTCGCGAGGGGCAATATGATCTGGTCCTGCTTGACGAAATGATGCCCGGCATGGACGGCCTGACGACACTGGAAGAAATTAAAGAGATAAAACCGCACCTGCCGGTGGTGATGGTTACCAAATCGGAAGAAGAGACTTTGATGGAAGAAGCGATCGGGCAGAAAATCGCCGACTATCTCACCAAACCGGTTAATCCGTCACAGGTGCTGATGGTCATCAAACGGATTCTGGATACCAAAAAAATTATATCCGAAAGCCAGATGAAACGGTATATCACCGAAATAAACAGATTCAATCAAAAACTGTATGGTGCCATCGAGCCGGAAGACTGGCTCGATGCGGGACGTCTTCTTGCCGGCTGGGATCGGGAAATCGATGAAAGCCCTGATCCGGGACTATTGCAGACACACGTCGGGACCCGTAAAGAGTGGAACACCGAATTCACGAAATATCTGGAAAAAAATTATGTCAAGTGGCTGCATTCCGAAAACGGCCCGACTCTCTCGCCGCAGGTTCTCGATAAATATTTGCTGCCGTTGCTAAAGGAAGGCAAAAAAGTTCTGCTGCTGGTTATTGACTGCATGCGTCTCGATCAGTGGATGGCGGTGGAGCCGCTTATTGCCGAGTTTTATGAAATACGACGGGACAGCTATTTTTCAATGCTGCCCAGCGCCACACCCTTTGCGCGTAATGCCCTCTTTGCCGGAATGTTTCCCGATGATATCTCCAAAATGTACAAGGAAATTTACGATGACAGCGATGAAGGATCGCTTAACCGTATGGAAGATATCCTGCTAAACAACTGGATGCGTAAACATAAGATAAAAACCAACGGCGAAGTCCGTTACGAAAAAGTGTTTAACAATACCGAGGGTGAGGCATTGGCCAAAAAAGTCGGTGACTATTATCAATCGCGAATGGTCGCTTTTGTTTTTAACTTTCTCGACATCATGGCTCACGGTCGATCCAACAATGTCATATTAAAGGAAATCGCCGGCTCGGAGGCAGCTTTTCGCTCGCTGATGAAAAGCTGGTTTACTCATTCGCCGCTGTTTGCTATCCTGAAAGCCTTTTCCAAACGGGATTTCACCGTTATTGTCACCTCCGATCATGGCTCGGTCCTCTGCTCACGAGGAACTTTGGCTCATGGCCGCCGCGATACTTCGACCAACCTGCGCTATAAGTACGGCGATAATCTTAACTGCAACCAAAAAGAGGCCTGGCTTATAAAAAACCCGTCGGAGTATCGTCTGCCCGAATTCGGACTGGCCACGACATATCTGATCGCCAAAGAAGATTTCTTTTTTGTCTACCCCAATAACTATAATGAATATATCCGGCAGTTTAACAATTCTTTCCAGCACGGAGGAATATCTTTGGAAGAGATGGTTGTCCCGATTGCCGTGATGACGCCCAAATAATGCCAGGAACGAACAAAAACAGATCAGTCGAATCGGTTTCGGCCAAAAGGACAATAGCCCTTGGCAAAAAACTGGCGATGACTCTTAAACCGGGCCAGATGATTGTCCTCAGCGGATCATTGGGGGCGGGTAAAACCACGCTGATAAAAGGTATTGCCCTCGGTCTGGGTGTGCCAGAAGAGAATATCAAATCCCCTTCATATACACTTGTCTTCGAATACAACGGACGAATACCGCTCTATCATTTTGATTTGTACCGGATGAATAATATATCCGAGTTGCATGAAATCGGCTGGGATGAATACCTTATGCGCGACGGCATTATGGTGGTCGAATGGGGCGAAAAGGCGGCCCAATTTCTTCCCGAATCAAGGATAGAAATTTTTATAGAAATTATATCGAAAAATAAAAGAAGACTTGATATCCGTCACCTGCCTGATTAACTTCCTTTTTTCGGAGCAAAATAATTGAATATACTGGCGATAGACAGTTCAACCTCAGTTTTGAGAATCGGCTTGGCGGCCGGTGATAATAATATAATTCAGCGCGAAAACCGCGATCGCTTTCGACATGCAGAATTTATATTTCAACTGATCAATTCGGTTATCAGCGAATCGACGCTTAACAAATCTCAACTTGAAGGACTGATCGTTTCAACCGGACCCGGTTCGTTTACCGGGCTGCGGGTCGGCCTCGCATCCGCCAAAGCATTGGCGATAGCCTTAAATATTCCGATTGTCGGGATTTCAACCTTTGAAGCCATATCAGCCCGCCTTTTTACCGAAATCGGCCAATGTACTGTCCTGATTCCCTCCAGACGGAATGAATACTATTATGGAACCATAAATTCGCAAAAATTCTTAAATGAAAATATCTGCATA
>CAZJLX010000178.1:0-5782 GCA_964546545.1 uncultured Ignavibacteriaceae bacterium
TGCCGCCCTTGCCATCCGATGACTTATCGTATATCAGAATTTTGTCATCCATAAAAATTATTATTACTTACTTTCATCCGGTGGCGGCGGATTTTTTAACTTTTCGATTCTGTTTTGGGCATAAGTCGTATCCGGGTGATTAGGGTATTTTTTAAGGAAATCTTCCAAAATTTTAATCGCTGTGGTGGTGTCGGCCTTTTTCGTATACACATAAGAGAGCCAGAAATTCGCATCACCCGTCACGACATCATCCTTGCTTGATTTAATAATCGATTTGAACTGCGCGATCGCCTTGTCGTATTCTTTCTTCTGGACATAATTACCACCGATGGAAATCATGGCTCCGGCGGTCAGTGTATCCTGCATTTTAGGATCGGCTTTAACGACTTTGCCGTAATAGTCTATCGCTTTATCAAACTCTCCGCGGCTGCTTAATTTTTCCCCGAGGATAAAGTTCACTTCGGAAGTTGCGTTGGTATCGGCGCGGCGCAGGTAATCATTGAGGGTTTCACGGTCGTGTGAGTAATTACCCACCGTTTCGATAAACTCGGCCGGGGGCAAAAAGCCGCCGATACGATCAATTTCGGTTCCATCGGAATTTAAAAAGAGAATGGTCGGAAAACCGGTAACCGAATATTGTTTGGCCAGATTAGAGTCAACTTCGGCATCAAGTTTGACAAAAACCACTGATTTTGACAGTTCAATCACGGCTGAATCAATATATGTCACGGTGTCCAGTGTTTTGCACCAGCGGCACCAGTCGGTATAAAAGTCCAGAAGAATATTTTGATTTTTCTGCTGAGCTACGGCCAGAGCGGTGTCATAATTGGTGATAAAATCAATTGCGGCCGGTGCGGTCGGGGTCTTGCTCTTATCTGCACAACCGAAGACAAAACCGAGAGCCGAAATTAAAATAAATAGCGTTAAAGTCCATTTGTGTTTGCGATTTACAGACATCTATTATCCTCCGATGATTTAAAATTATTTGTCTTCTTTTTCCCAATTCTCGCCAAGAATCATATCCAGAACTCCGGTCGCATCCTCAAGAAATGTTTTTGGAACCTTGACCTGGAATTGACCCAGCCCTTTACCTGTGACAGAGGGCAGATTCAATCCCGCCTGTCCGAAAAAACCTGATTCCGAAATCACAACCGAAGGTATATTATATGACTCCAGCGTTTCGTGAGCATAATCGGCCGATGTTTTATCCATTATCCGACCGACAATCACCCATTCATAGTCTTCTTCCGATTCCGAGTTATTTTCAAATTTATAATTGCATTTGGGACAGCTACTGATTTCCATCTCAAAATTTTCTTTACAATTCGGACAATACGGCATTAGAAGCAAACTCCGCTAAAGCTTTTCCGAGATTATCTATCTCTTCGCTGGTTCTTTTTTCAGTAATGGCCATCAACAAAACATTATCCATCCCGGGATAAAATTTCCCAAGATTAATTCCCGGAAGTATATTATAACTATCAATCATTCCGTCAATCAGCTCCCCGGCGGGGATAGGTGTTTTCACACAGAACTCACGTATAAAATCTCCCTTAAAGCAGGGCTCAAATCCGCCCAGCGTGTATATTTTATCCGCAGCCTGTTGCGCTTTCTCAAGCGACAACAGCGCGGCCAGACGCATACCGACCCGCCCCATAAGTGACATATAGATAGTCGCGGTTGTGGCGCATAACGCCTGGTTAGTGCAAATATTTGAGGTTGCCTTATCACGGCGTATATGCTGCTCACGTGTTTGTAAGGTCAAGACAAAACCGGGTTGCCCCTCTTCATCTTCGGTTTTGGCGACCAGACGCCCCGGAAGACGCCTCACGAGGTCTTTTTTGACCCCAAAAAATCCAAGCAGCGGTCCACCGAAATTAAGCGGGATGCCCAGCGGCTGTCCCTCGCCAACAACAATATCGGCACCACAGTCGGACGGTGTTTTTAACAGAGTCGCGGCGATTGGATCGACGGCCATTATCAATTTACCGCCGACTTTATGAATCAATTCGGCACCGGTTTCGACATCTTCAACGAGGCCGAAAAAGTTGGGTTGAGCCAAGAGCAAACCGGCCGTATTATCATCGATCGCCTCGGAGATACGATTAAAATCTGTCAGCCCGTTATTATGCGGAATCGTAATAAGCTCAATATTCTGTCCGGTCAGATATGTTTTTATAACATTTCTGAATAATGGACTGACACTGTCGGATATCACCACTCGCGAGCGACCGGTCGCATTGACGGACAACAGGACCCCTTCGGCGGCTGCCGAAGCACCGTCGTACATCGAGGCATTAGCCGCATCCATCCCGGTCAGGCGGCAGACATGCGTTTGAAATTCGTAGATAACCTGAAGCGTCCCCTGCGAGACCTCGGCCTGGTACGGCGTATAGGCGGTGACATATTCCGGGCGACTGAGGAGATTTTCCAACGCCGCCGGGATATAATGATCATACAGACCACCCCCGGCAAAAACGGTCAATCCCAGCCGGTTTTTATCGGCGAGCGATTTTATTTCACCGGACAATTCCATTTCGCTGAGCGGTTCGGGTAATTGCAGCGGTTGCGATAATCTTACATCGGGCGGAACCGGTGCCAGTAAATCTTCAAATTTATCGACACCGATTTTTTTCAGCATCAATAAACGATCACTATCTGTGTTGGGAATAAAAGGCATGGCAGTCCGGTGCTCTAACCGATTAATTCGCCATATTTATCGGCGGCCAAAAGATTGTTCAATTCAGCAGGATCGGTCATTTCAATTTTTATCATCCAGCCTTCACCGTACGGTTCACGATTGATAGACATCGGATCATCCTGCAACATTTCATTAATTTCGACCACTTTACCGGAGATGGGAGCGAACAGGTCAGAGACCGCTTTAACCGCCTCAATCGTTCCGAAAGGCTGCATTGTTTTCACTTCAGCGCCCACTTTCGGAAGTTCAACAAAAACAATGTCGCCCAGTTCGCCCTGGGCATAATCGGTGATACCGATCACGGCAATATTATTCTCGATCTTAATCCACTCATGCTCTTTAGTGTATTTTAATTCGGCCGGTACGTTCAACTTAACCTCCAATTTTACTTCTTCCTGTCGCTCGTTTCCGATTTTTTAGAAGCCGTCTCTACCCGATCGCCTTCGATCAGTTTTTGAATAAATTCTGTGTCAAAATTGCCGGAGACAAAATCGGGATGATTTAAAATTCTCTTATGATAATCTATCGTTGTCGGGATACCCTCGATGATAAAATCTTCAAGAGCATATTTCATTTTTTCGATAGCATTCCTTCGGTTTCTGGCCCGAACGATCAGCTTGGCAATCATCGAATCATAATAAGGCGGGATGACATATCCGGCATAAGCGGCGGTGTCAACCCGTATGCCCCGACCACCGGGCACATTAAACGAGGTTATCTGCCCCGGCGTCGGACGAAAATCTTTGGTGGTATCCTCGGCATTAATGCGGCATTCAATCGCGTGCCAGTCAAGAATAATATCTTCCTGACGATAGGACAATTTTTCTCCGGCAGCGACCCGAATCTGCTCTTTGACAAGATCAATATCAGTCGACTCTTCGGTAATGGGGTGTTCGACCTGAATACGTGTGTTCATTTCCATAAAATAGAAATTGTGATTCCTATCGACCAAAAATTCCATAGTCCCGGCGCCAAGATAATTAATTATCGATGCTCCACGCACTGCTGTCCGGCCCATGAGCCCCCTCAATTCGGGGGTTACTATCGGTGATGGACACTCTTCGATCAGTTTCTGATGACGTCTTTGTATCGAACAGTCACGTTCTCCGAAATGAATTATATTACCGAATGAATCGCCCATCAACTGGATTTCAACATGATGCGGTTCCGGGACAACTTTTTCCAGATAGGCATCCGGATTGCCAAAAGCAACTTCCGCCTCGGAACGAGCCATTTGAAAACCGGAGCGTAACTCGGTCTCATCGCGACAGAGACGCATCCCGCGCCCACCACCCCCGGCGACCGCTTTTATTAAAACCGGATAGCCGATTTCGGCGGCTATCGAAATTGCTTCATCAATTGTTCGTACAATGCCTTCCGAGCCGGGAATAACCGGTATTCCGGCATCACGCATGACCTGTTTAGCAACACCCTTATCGCCCATTTGTCGAATCATGTGCGGGCTGGGACCGATAAAGGTTATATCGCACGATTCGCAGATTTCGGCAAAATCGGCATTCTCCGCCAGAAAACCATAACCGGGATGAATAGCATCGGCATCGGTAACTTCGGCCGCCGAGATAATCCGCTTGGCATCAAGATAACTGGCACTGGCCATTGGCGGACCGATACAGACATCTTCATCGGCGAAACGGACATGTAGCGAGTCGCGATCGGCTTCGCTATAGACTGCCACCGTTTTGATTCCAAGTTCACGACAGGCACGGATCACTCTAAGAGCAATCTCGCCCCGGTTGGCAATTAATATTTTATTAAACACTCAATTAATCCTCAAATGCGTGTTATCCCTAAAGTTTTTGGGATTCGTCATGTTCCGGCTCCCCATGTGCAGCATTCCCTTCCCAGCGATCGGCAGCACCGGTAATACCTCGGGATCTAAGATCAAAATCATCCGGATTACTACATTGGGCCATAGCCTCCTCAAATGAAATCATTCCGTTGCGATAAAGACCCATAATCGACTGATCAAAGGTCATCATACCGTACTGCTCACCTTCTTCAATAAGATCATGAATTGCCGCGGCTTTTTCCTGATCAAGCAAATAATCTCTAATGGCCGCGGTCGATATCATGACCTCCAGAGCCGGGACCCGTCCCGGCATATCTGTTCGGGACAATAACCTTTGACAAACAATAGCCTTCAAAGTTCCGGCCAGCAATAATCGGATCTGCTGGTGCTGGTGCGGCGGGAAAAAAGTAATCATCCGGGAGATAGTCTCGACGGCATTCAGAGTATGCAGAGTTGTCAGAACCAGATGCCCGGTGTCGGCCGCCGTCAGGGCAATCGACATCGTATCGATATCCCGAATCTCACCGATTAAGATGACATCCGGGTCCTGCCTTAAGGCATGGCGCAGGGCATTTGAAAATGAATCAGTATCGGCCCCGACTTCACGCTGGGAAACGATACATCTCTTATCGCGATATATATATTCAATCGGATCTTCAACGGTCAGAATATTATCGGTCCGATTGGCATTCATATGCTCAATCATCGCCGCCAGAGTGGTTGATTTGCCTGAACCGGTTGTGCCGGTAATAACTATCAGACCCCTTTGCTCCATCGACAACTGGTGTATGACTTTGGGCAGATGCAAACCTTCAAAGCTGGGAATAACCGTATTGACGGCACGAATAGCAATACCAGTCGTTCCTCTCTGACGAAACATATTAATTCTGAACCGTCCCAGTTTGGCGACCGAAAGCGCCAAATCCATCTCATTTTTACTCCTGAAACGTTCCATTTGTTTTTCATTCAATATTTGTCCGACAATATTATCCATATCATCCATCGTCAACGGTTCGGTGGCAACCTGTTCGAGCGTTCCATTAACCCTCAGATGCGGTCGAACGCCGACTCTCAGATGCAGATCAGATGCTTTTCGATTCAACATCTCAACCAGAATTTGCTTGAGATTCATAAGCTTAATCTCCCCTCGAACAATTATCCCTGTGGGTCTATTAAATAAAGAACCTGGCCAAATTCGACTGGCTGAGCGTTTTCAATCATAATTCTGGCCACCCGTCCGCTGACTTCCGATTCGATTTCGTTCATCAGTT
>CAZJLX010000179.1:0-5770 GCA_964546545.1 uncultured Ignavibacteriaceae bacterium
CAAAGTTAAAATAAGCAAATCGGCAGACTATTTTCAATCCGCTGAATTTCCACCGGTTTCCGGTGCCTTTGTGGAAATAACCGATGATAGCGGATATGTATATCCCTTATATGAGGTGGAACCTGGCCTGTACAAGTCTGATACTGCCAAAGGCCAATACGGTCAAACCTATACGCTTAGAGTTGAAATAGAGGGCCAAATCTACACAGCATCATCCACGATAATCGTACCACCGCTATTATTGGGTTCTGTGTGGTATGTCTATGATGAAGGTGACGGATTTGGCGAAGAAAGTGTTGAAGGGTATAGATTGTTATGCGAAATCATCGATTTGCCTGATGCGGATAATTTTGGTCGTTTTATTATCGAACGAAACGGGGTCAAACTCGAAGAATACTCCCTTTACGATGGCACCTGGAGTGATGGCAAAAGACTTAGTTATGATTGGTACGGTTTTGATTTGGGTGATACCATTATTGTATACCTCCAAAGTATTGATGAACCAATTTATGACTATTTTAAGACTTTGTCGGAAATTGTCATTTACAATGACAGTCTAAAAATCAACTGGTCGCCGGCTAATCCGGTCAGTAATATTAGTAATAATGCATTGGGATATTTTTCAGCGTACCGCGAGGACTCACGCATAATAATAATTAAATAGATGACCCAATGAAGAAATCAATATTCCGGTGAGTTTAATATTCAACTCCGATATTGGATCTTTGAGGTGAGCGATATTTATTATTATTGCCGGAGTACTATCGCAACACCCTATTAATCGGGAATTTGTCGGCCAGACTTTTGGAGTGGCTTCTTCTTTCCATCCGGCAATTATAACGCTCCTCGGCCGTTCGATGCAGTTCCTTGTTATGTTCTGTCAGTTCTGCTATGTATCATGTCAAGTCGAAAAGGTATAATTTTGAAGTCACCCACTCTGCTATTCGCAGCCGTCCAGGGACGCTGCCAGTTAATCGTTCGAGGACTTCTTAATTCACTGCAGCCGACTTGCTTACGTGGCCATATTCCCACAGACCTGACGACGCTGCCAGTGAACCTCGTTAATTTCAGGACCTTTCATACAACTACGGCCGTTCGTAACAACGACCATCCAACCACAGCCGACGAACGCGCAATAAAAGCCGTCTGGCAACCGCGACAATGGCCCGTTTCCCGCCTTGCCGAACACGAATACGTCGATACACTTCAGCCAACTGCTGGTCGAAGCGGATCGCTATCCAACTGGCTTCAACCAATCGGCTACGTACGGCAGCCTTTCCGCAACGGCTGATATGACCGCGCCGTACCGCGGTGCCACTCGAATATTCACTCGGAGTGAGACCGATATACGCCGCCACTTGATCCGCCTTATTGAAGCGACTGATATCGCCCAACTCGACCAATAGTTCCATCGCCGTTAAAATCCCGACTCCCGGCAAACTGGTCAACCAGGTTACTTTGTCTCGATAATCCTCGCGCTCTGATAACACTTTGATCAGTTTGGTTTGGGCCGCTATTTGATCGCGTAAAAAATGATAACGCTCCAATAGCCGCGCAAAACTCTCCTGCATATAATAATTGTTAAACTGTAGCTGCCACAACCGGCTTTCAAAAACCTGTGACCAGCGTCCCGGTCGACAGGAAACCTTCAAGCCATAACAGTGCAATAACGCTTTAATCTGGCACTGAACCTGACGGGTTTGTCGTATCAGACGCCGTCGCTCTCGAATAACCTCTCGATCATACCTCTGTGACAGGCTCGGAACCCACACCCGGGGAACATGACCAGTGGAAGCCAGATACGCCAGCTTGGCCGAATCACGGCGATCGGTCTTTATCCGATTACCCGACTCGACCGGTATCCGACTCGGCGGAAAAACAATACATTGACCGCCCCACTTAATCACTTCGTCATAAAGACAAAAGCCACTGAAGCCCGCTTCATAAAGAATAACAACTTGTTCCGGACGCCATCGGGATACAACTTTTCGTAATGCCTCCCAATCACCTCCAATGCTTGCCTTAGATAATATCTCGTCTCGGCTGCGTATTGTAATATGCCATGACGTAATATGAATATCAACGCCGACATAAATAATACTGGCATCTCGTTTCCGCATAATGTAACTTCTCATTTGAGCCTCCTGTGAAAAGGTTTGTAAGAGTGCTTTCCTACAAATTATACCTTTTTACAACGAGGCTCAAATGATAACATAGTGACTTGATTTCGATTTATCGGAATTGTGACCTGATCCATATACGATCGTTATATAAATGCGGCAGGTCACACAATTCGCCCGGGCGAATCGCAAGACCTGCGCAAAACTTTTATATGTTATTAAGATTCAAAAAAAATGGAGCCGAGGGGAGTCGAACCCCTGACCTCTTGACTGCCAGTCAAGCGTTCTCCCAACTGAACTACGGCCCCATTATCTGCAAGGTTGGAAATATATTTTAATCGGATAATATGTCAAGCTATTTATTCAGCGACGCGTTCGGCCAACTCATGCTTGCCTTTTTCTTCAAACTGTATCATTCGGCCGGCGGCCGTTTCACGGAAATTCAAATCTTCAAGATTGATTAAATCATCAGTTACCGAGCGGATTCTTCGGGCGGCGATGCTAATCTGTTCGATTTTTTCCTCGATCCCCTGCGGTAGACTTTTCGCTGAACTCAGAATCATTTCAATATTAGCTGTAATGGCCATCAATGGATTGTTAATTTCATGACTCAGAGTCGCCGCCGTCTGATTCATAATATCAAGATTTAATCTATCGTTCGCGGCATTTTCACTTTCGGTGCGGCGAAGAACCAACTTGGCAAATTTAAATGAAGTTTTCGGCAGAAAATAACTCAATTGAATTTCCTGAATATTTCTTAAATCATGGAACAATATCGGTAGTTTATGCGACGCGCAGAAAGTTAATAAATCTCTTAATGTCTTATTGGCAATATCAGTTCGGGTATCGATTATTACCAGATCGGTAATATCACAATCCAGCTTTAATATCAATTCATTTATATTCGAAACACAGGTTACACTGATTTCCCGATTGTCCCATTCCGGTTTAGCAATCAACTCAGGTTTGATATTCTCTTCAGAATAGACCAGCACTCCTTTTATCATACCGAGACCCTCTTAATATCACTTTTTTCGGAGATAAATGAAAACAGCGCATTACCTAAAAAAGCGGCAATAGTTTTCATGTCCGGTTTTATGGCGGCCAGCTCACCGGAATGAATTATCCGAATAATACCCCAGCAAATTCCGCCCTTGATTAATGGAAAAACCGATTCCATATAATCGTTTTGCTCTTTATCATCATCATCATATTTTACATTAAAACAGGCCACGGCCTTTTCCTCGGCCGCCTGATGGTGCTCCTCGGTAATAGCCGGTAAATGAATATTTTCCGGGCAGTTTTCCTTAACCGCCGAATATATCGGTCGCAGAGAACCGTCGGCATAACGATGAACTCCAACTGCCAGTATGGAATTTATATCCAGCAGAATATGTCCCAGATTGTCCCACTTGATCGATCCGTTTAAATTCGATACATACTCAAACAACCTGATATTAAAAGCATCCGAAGATGAATTCTCAACTTTATCAACCTGACGCTCGCAGCTTGTGTTGACCATAAATTGAAAATTGGCCGGATTACCGCCGACAAAATTAAGGGAGATAACGACCGAATGAACATGCTGATTCCGTTCGGCATCGATAAAAACAAAATCGGTCGCTTCAAAAAAGGCCTCGTAACGTCGCGTCTGTTTTAAAATCGTTTGAACCGATTGATAAGATTCGGTATCCAAAAAATCTCTTATTGAACGGCCAAACAGATCATCATCCGACAGGCCGAATAGACTTTCAGTCGCCGGATCAATCGCGACAAACCGCCCCTCAAGATTTGTCTTAAAAACGGCACAGCTGCTTCGATTTTTCTTTTGAAGGTCAGTCGAGTTTAAATCGGTCATATCAGACTATCTTTTAAAAACCTTAATTTTATGTGTCGCCCTGTCGGTTTCAACCAGTAAAAAGTAGGCACCATCTGCAACCTGCGTGCCACTGTTGTTAACCCCATGCCACACAATCGTTCCTGTTCCATCTTTATATATATCGGAATAATTATCCCAAACCTTTTCTCCGCTGACTGAGAAAATCGCAATATTTTCGACTCTTACCGGTTCGGTTCCCAGAAAAATAGTCAGTGAATCGCTGAAGGGATTGGGACCAACCGCAACTTTTGAAACGGCCACGACGCTTAGCGGAAATTGCCTTTGAGCGTTAATTGTCCCCGAGCTGGCCGTCAGGGCTATCCACCTCGTGCCAACATCCTCCAAACGTGCGCGGTAACTCAGAATCGCCCGGCGGTCGCCCAAATCGGTAAATGTTGCTGTCAAGGGAAGGTTTTCAGCGGTCAGCGAAATCGATATCGTATCCTCTAAGCCCGAAACATAGACTGTATCTTCAAGCGAGTCGCCGACAAGAAGTATTATTGGAGCGATCGAGTCGATTGTCAGTTCCAGACCGGCCGCCTTAAAAGTATCGAATATACCATATCCAAAATCATTGTCCGGATTACTATAACGATTCGCCGATTGAATCATCGCCTCCCGCAGATCATCCGGTGTCCAGGTAGGATGAATCTCCAGAAGTAAGGCCGCCGCGCCGGCCGATAAGGGTGTGGCAAACGATGTCCCGACTTTGTTGCAAAAGATTGAACCACCCAGTGAAACGCCGCAGACATTGACCGCCATCGCGGCGATATCCGGCTTGATTCGGCCATCATAAGTGGGACCAGGCGAAGATGATGTATATAATGAACCACTGCTCGTTACACCTCCGACCGCCATAACCGACGGGCCGTCGGCGGGGGGCGTAATATAATGCCAGGGAAGGTTTCTTTCATTTCCGGCCGCGTTAAAAACGGCTATACCGCGTGAAACAGCAATTTCGGCCGCAATTGTTATCAGCGTTGTCTGGCCGTCAAGATCAGAATATGTATACCAATCGAAATATCCCAGTGATGAGGTAATAATATCGGCTCCCAGAGAATCGGCCCATTCGGAGGCTGCGATCCAGTTATCCTCCTCGGCCTGGATTTCCTGGCCGACTATTTCGGTTTTGGCCAGCAGGTAATCGGCATTATATGCCGGACCGATCAAGGTGCTGTCGACTCGCCCGCCGATAACTGATAAGACCGTTGTTCCGTGTGCGGGTTGATCGGGATGATTTAACGCATCACCGACCGAAGTATCATTATTAATAAAGTCATATTTACAACTGTCACACAGATTAAGGCTGTCAAATACTGCCAGATCAATATCATAGCCGGTATCAAAGACGGCTATCAGGACGCCTTGGCCGGTATATCCTGTCTGATGCACTATTGGCACATTTATCTGATTTAGCTGAACATAGGATTGACCGTACCAGTCGATTACCGAGTCCGGCAATGCGGCGGACTGCTTATATGCTCCATCCGGTTTCAAGAAATCTTCGTCCGCCTCAATCGGTTGCCGTTTGGAAACAGCGACCGGTCGGATCTCTTTTACGAACGGTAATCGCGATATTTTCTCGACCGCCTCATAATCGGCATAAACCGAGACCGCATTCAACCAGCGGGATTTCCTTGAAATTTCGATTCCCAAAGCTTTAATACTGCCGATATATTCTTCAAAAACAGGCAGATCATAAAAATCAAAAAGCTCGCTATTACGAGTTCTGTTGATACGACGATTCAGGCTTTTTGCGGAAAATCTGCTT
>CAZJLX010000180.1:0-5755 GCA_964546545.1 uncultured Ignavibacteriaceae bacterium
GGGCAGATACAAGCCGTTAATAAGCAAAGAACTGTTTGAAAAGGTCCAGCAGGCGATGGATCTGATTAAAACCCTCTCTCCGACACCGGCTTACGGCGGCTTTGATTCTTCGGCCATTCCTATTATACCCGACCTGATTATAGAAAAAGTCGGTAATGAATATGTCATATATCATAATGACAGGAATACCCCCAAGTTGCGAATCAGTCCGGGCTATCGACAGCTCTTGAAACCGGGCAACAAAACAGCCAAGGACACCAAAAAATATGTCCGGGAAAAGCTGGAACAGGCCCGTTGGCTTCTAAACTCAATTAATCAGCGCCGCTCGACTATGATTCGGGTTATGGAAGCAATTATCGAGGAACAAAGTGAATTTTTTGAGAAAGGGCAGGCTTTTTTAAAACCGCTGATTATGGAGGATATTGCCCGTAAAGTTGAGATGAATGTCGCCACAATCAGCCGCGTTTCCAATGGAAAATATGTCCAGACGCCTCAAGGCGTATATGAGATAAAATATTTCTTTAATTCAGGTATCGCTTCCGAGGATGGCAGCGAAATGTCGAAAAGACATGTTAAAAAGATGATTGAAGAAATAATCGAGTCAGAATCTCTGGAAAAACCATTTTCCGATCAGGAAATATATCTTAAACTTAAAGATGAGAAAATCAAACTGGCCCGACGAACGGTCACTAAGTATCGTGAAGAATTAAAAATTCTTCCGGCCAGATTCAGGAAACGGAAAAATTAACAGTTTTATGGGATTTTTTTCCAACTATTCGATTTTATTTTTGACAGCCATATTTTTACTTATAACATAGGAAAGTTGGTTTTAATGTTATCAGGTCGGGTTCCGATTCGGGACTTTTTTAGCGAAGATTATTTAAATCCGGGAATTATGGTTGCTTGTGTTTTCAACATTGGACTGTTATAATTAGGCTATAGTGCGGGATAAGACCCGGCAAAGCCATAGACTTTTTGAAAGGAGATGATTTTATGAATATTGAAATCACAGCCAGACATTTTGACTTGACCTCAGAATTAAAAGAGCACATCGAAAGAGAGGTTACCGGTCTGACGCGTTATTTCGAACATATTATCTCTTCCGAAGTTATCCTCGATGTCGAAAAATATCGCCAGTCGGCGGAAATCAGATTGAAGGTATATAAAGACATAATAGCTTCTACCGCCAGTTCAGACGATATGTATCAATCAATCGAAAAAGCTATAAGTAAAACAAAAGTCCAGCTTAAGAAGTACAAGGGCAAACTAAAAGATAGACGCCCCGATCAGATAGCCGAAGTGGTTGAAAAGGTGACTCGGCCGGATACGGATGTCGATGGTGTTGATGTCTGAACAATAAAATTTATATTAAAAAACTATCCGAATCGGCAGGTTGAAATATATCCTGTTCTCAGAAATATTTCGCGTTTCGCAGAGATTTGTTTCGACTCGATTTGTTTTGCGTTGGTTTCAGACTCTCAGGACCAGTCGAATAAAAATTTATTGAATACTATAAAGCCTAAATCCCTTTAGGCACGCGATTCCGCAATCAGGCGGGCTGTTTGACAGCGTATAAATGGCTATCGAAAATGTTTTGCCGGATGGATCTTCGTCAAAATTTATTATCCGGCGATAAGTCGTTGAATCTCCAATAAGTGTGGCGATATTATCAGCGCCGATTGATGTTCCGTCGAGTTTATACTCAATTTGGCAGTCGGCATCGGTTAATTCAATTTCAATATCCCAGGCCAGCCGAACGGTACCGAATGGTACGATAATTGAATTTGCAAATCCGATTTTACCGCCGAAATTACCATCATAACAGCTATTAAAACTGTAACAATTGCCGGGCGTATCGATTTTCCAGGGATCCCAGGGATCATCCGGCTCAAATGTCCAGAGATGTGATGAATCTATCCCGGGCGAATATAATAAATCGGTGAATATTCGACCGGTAATATTAATATTACTGTCATTGGTCAGATATATCGTCATTGTATCGGCGTCAAGATCATAAAGCGGATTACCAAGATCAAAGATAGTCAGTAAAAAGGTCGTCGGCGGCAAGAGATCAATCGAAAAGCTGCCGTCCGGCCCGGTTGTATCGGCCAAACCGGTCGGTGTTGAATCGGCATGTAGAATACGAAGTTCGACATTCTCCGCCGGTGTTCCGTCAAAAATAGATACCGTCCCGGATAAAAGGCTGGTCAATTCGGGACAAATCATATCAAAATCATAAATCATACTATCGGTTATGCTCAGACCCTCAGAATAATAATCACATCCTTCACGGTAGGCATTCAACGTTCTCTCGCCCGGCGGGACATGATTTAGCAGATAGCCCCCTTTATAGGACGTGGTATCGGCCAAACGATTAACTGCGACCTCAACCAGTGGTATCGGTATCGATGTTTTTGAATAATAAACATGTCCCGAAAGAACGGTCCCGGATACAATAGATATCCATTGCCGTCTATGAGTCGTATGGGACCCATCCGAAACCTCCAGATTAATCGGCAATGACATCCCTCCCTGCAGGGCAGTCGAAACAATCATCGTGCATACCGGCGATGTTGTATCTGAAAATTTGGCCGCGGCGAGATAGGTGTACCAGCGATATGTCAGCGAATCGCCTTCCGGATCGGTCGCCAGAGCGGAAAGAATAACATCGGCACCGGGATGAATCGCATCCGGATCGGTCAAAATTGTATCAATAACAGGCGCGCCATTCTCTGGGCCATCCAGATCATCGGCACACATTAACATAAATGATGCCGATAATCCCGCCAGTAATATCAACAACCAAAATCTTTTATTTACTCGGCTCATACACAATAATATACGCCGCCAAAGTAAAAAGTCAATCGGCGCAGAATTATTAAATTGTATCTTAAATATTGGCCGCCGAACGAATTGCGACCACCAATTGATCCGCCTGTTGCGAGCCGATCAAAACCTTTCTGCCGTCGGCCAATTCAAGCAGGACGCCTTTATTGCCAAAAGCGGTATAGGCTTTCGTGTCCGATGACCAGCCCCTTATTCCCCATCCGCCAAACTCGCGAATCGGATGATAAGTTATCGATTCGACCGTCTTAATCTCGCTATAATCAATTACTCGCCTTTTAAATGGCAAAAACTGAATTAACAGATTTTCAGCATTGACCTTGACAATTAATCTGATCGAAAAAATCAATGCCGGCAGGCCGATACCAATCACAATAAAAACCAGCCAGATCAGCCAGTCAGGACCCGGATTGGAACCAAATGGCTGCCCCATAATAATTTGCTTATAAAAAGTATAAGCCGCCATAGCAAATATGGCAACCATTGTTAAAAACAACCACCATTGACTGAAGCGCTGTCTTTCAATAAATTTCGGCTCTATCATTTTTTGAATATTCATGGATAAATTTTCCACTTTATAATTCCATTTATTAAATATACCGCTTGAATCAAAAAATATTCATCGAAAAATAATCAACTCTTCCGCACGACACGAAGAGCGTCAACTAAGAGACGGTAGGCGGTTTTTTCAGAATTGGCACGAATAGAGGTGAAACACAAATCGCATTTATTTTGCGAGGCAAACCGTTTTTGCAGATCTTTCTGGGACTCGTATGTCTCCCGGAACATGCCGCAGGGTGTCAGTTCGGTCGTCGGGCCGACAATCATAAACCGTGTTCCGGCCCGGCAGTTGGCATAATGCCCCGTCCTGAAAAACTTGATCATCTGGCGCAGGGTCCACTCCGAAGTCATAATCGGATAACCATCCTTTTGCATAGCCGCCAGTTTGTCGACTATTTGCGTCAACTCGCTCAAATCGCCGTTGGACTGAACCAGATAGTCGGTGTTGTCGGTGCGAAGCGAATTATAAGTGCTGAAATTGATCGCCACACCCCATTCTTTGGCCAGTTCGGCCATCCTCGGCAGGTCACGGAAATTATCACTCTGCACCACACAGGCAAGAATTATATCTTTGTTACCATGTTTGACCAATTTCTTCGATAAATCGCGGATATGCTCGAAATTGCCCTTAAGACTGCGAAATTCATTATGTCGCTCGTCCGGATAATCCAAAGAAAATGAAAATTGATCGATTCCAGCCTCACGTAATTTAAGATATCGCTCTTCATTTAATATGGAAACATTGGTCGTGATGACAAAAACGGCAACCGGATCGCGGCGTCGCATCTCGCGAACGATATCATAAATATCCTTGCGTAACATCGGTTCGCCGCCCGATATCTGTGCCACTGCCGGCCGTAATTCCTCAATCCAGCGGGCAAAATCATCAGGGGTCTTTTTCGGCTCCTTAATATAATCGCCCAAATCGCAATGCTTACAGCGGGCATTGCAATTATAAGTAACTTCAAATGAAACGGTGACCGGTCGGCCGACAATTATATTCTTAAGTGTTCGAAATGCTATCCCTGCTTTTCTGGCGCCACTTAGTCTGGGCATCAACTACTCCACCTATTTACAATCCGTTGCTTTATTGAAAACAAGCTAATCATTTTTCCGGCCGGATGCAAGCCACTTTAATCTGCATCAGTCTCAGAATCGGAAATGTCATAATAGAATTTTTTGTCGGCCAACTCTTTATAGCTGTCGGACAACAACGCCCCTTCGACGCCTATATTATCATAAGGGTGTTCGCAGATATGAATAACCGGTTTCCAATCTGGCTTGTTCAACGATTCGACAAAAGTGGCCGTTAAATATTCGACTATTTTCCGGCGAGTCGATCGGCGCAGACGGGGTGAATATAGTAAAAAATGAATATAGGGCCGGCCATCCTTACCGGTACAAAGATTCCCGCCGCTGGCCGCTTCAGCGTCTTTGTACTCAAAAAACCTGATCCCAAAAATCTCAGAGTCAAAGCCTGTCGCTCTGACAAAGGCATCGGTCAGATTTCCAGCCAACAACTTTTTTAAATTAAAATCTACTTCCGGCATTGATATTTCCAGACAGGGCATACCTCTCTCCTCTTTTTGCGTGATAATTATTGACCATAATATAAATTTAGTACCTTAAGCGCCCGATAAGTAATCCATCGACTCGCTTTTCCCGCCTCTTCAATTCGGGTCAGCATCCGGCCATTAAAAGAAAAATCCATTTTCCAGCGCCCCATTTTGTCTTGTTTGGACAAAACAAGATTAATCGCCTCATCCATCCGTTTATCCCGATAGCCTAATTTCAGAAGAATATCCAAAACCTCAAGAGTATCGTCATTCCACATCAACGGATAACCGAATCTGAGCCATTCTTTAATTGCCACTTTTTTTAAATTATGGCTCCGGCGGTAAAGATGATGTCTGAGCATATACTCGGCGCTCATTTCAATAGTACGTTTAACAGCCGATGTCCGCTTCGACTTGGGAATTTCCGCCAGCGCCTTAAGATTCTTGACTATCCCCATAAAACAGGTATGCTTTCCCCAACAGTTTGCGAATTTCGCATAGGGCCAATCAGCCGGGGCGCTACTATCGCTGTCATCGTACCGCGAATATTTGGTTATCCAGTTGATCCCCGCTTTGATCCGCTTATCATCCAAATATCCAAAACGGATCAAGCAGTATAACATATTTCCGGTCAGGCAGGGTATCACTTTCTCATGATAGGCGCTCCCTTTGGGATTCCCCTGAAAGGCAAATCCGCCGCTATCTTTATCCTGCGAGCGGTTTAAAATAAATTCACAACTCTGTTTAATTCGGTCGTCCCGTCCGTCGGCACCGATCTGGGCCAAAAGCAGTAA
>CAZJLX010000181.1:0-5682 GCA_964546545.1 uncultured Ignavibacteriaceae bacterium
AAACCGTGAAAAATTTGATTATTTTCTTGCCCGGCGGGCAGTGGATGCCGGAACCGATTTACGAACCGAGGCAATCGGTCTGAAACTTAAAGGAAACGATAAAAAATTTACTTCCCTGGATATGTCTTCGAACGGCGATAAAATTACAGGGATTAAAGCATCGGTTTTTATCGCGGCGGACGGAGTCGAATCGGCTGTGGCGAGGTCAGCCGGGATAGATAATTTAATTAAATTTTCTCATGTGGAATCATTACTCCAATATCGTCTGGAAAAAATAGCCATTGATCCGACGGTAATTGAGTTTTTTGTAGGCCGCACAGTCGCTCCCGGCGGATATATCTGGGTTTTTCCGAAATCAAAAAATTCCGCCAATGTAGGTCTTGGTATACAAACAAAATCAGTCAGGGGAGAGTATCTGAAAACTCTGCTTGAAAGTTTTATTGAGCGTCGTTTTGGTGACTATGAGATAGTCGTCAAAAGTTGCGGGATGACCCCGAAGTATCAGGGTCGAAATATGTTCCGCAAAGATAATCTTCTGGTGGTCGGAGATGCCGCCCGGGCGCTTGATTCATTTTCGGGCGCCGGCATAAACAATGCGCTGAGTTCCGGCAAAGAGGCCGGATTGGCCGCCGTTGAATATCTTTCCGGACGGGTTAAAAATTACGACCAACTTGAAAAATTGTATCCGGGAAGATTTCTTGATAAGGTCGGCGAGGATCTGATTTTGTATAAGAAATTAAGAAATGTTTATGAGCATCTTGACGACGGAGATTTTACCGATATCGTAAGGGCCTTGAAAGAACATTTTGATAAACGGGGAACGCAAGGTATTCGCGTTGGCCAACTGCTGGCCGGGCTGGTCATTACCCGGCCGCGTTTGCTGCGCCTGGCGCGATATTTAATTTGAAGAAAAACTTATCAGGCGGAAAGGTTTTTGACAAATGCCATCAGTCTTGATTTATCACGGGCCGCTTTATTCTTATGAATTATATTCTGGCGGGAGGCCCTATCAATAAGACCGGTGACATCACCAATTATGGCATCCGCTTCCGCGCGAGTTTTGCAATTCCTCAGATTCTTTATCACTTTTGTCATTTGCGAACGAAGGGCGCGGTTACGCTCTCTTTCAACCTCAGAGGTTTTCATTCTTTTTTTGCAGGACTTGTGCTGCGGCAATTTTTAATCCTTTCCTGTTTTATTTTTACAGCCGCTAAATATACGTTATATTTGGTTTATGTCAATGGATAATAATAATCAATCCATCACCGCCTCGGCGGGAAAAGTTTCCGGCGCTACTGCCATATCCCGTATTCTGGGTCTGATTCGTGAGCAGGTGATGGCCTTTTTCTTCGGGGCCGGGCTGGCGACCGATGCCTTTGTGGCCGCTTTTCGTATCCCGAACCTGCTTCGGGATCTTTTCGCCGAAGGAGCGCTTTCATCGGCTTTTATCCCTGTTTTTAAGGATAAGATGGTTAAATCGGGCAAAGAAGAGGCGATGCGTCTGGCCTGTCTGACTATTTCAGGATTAATTTTAATTGTCGGTATCATAATCGCGATCGGTATCATTTTCGCCCCTCAGCTTGTATACCTTTCCGCCGCCGGATTTAAAGCCGATCCGTACAAATTCAACCTGACTGTCAGCCTGACACAGGTGATGTTTATTTATCTGTTAATGGTATCGATTTCGGCTGTTTTTATGGGGATATTGAATTCTTTCGGACACTTTGGGGTCCCGGCCTTATCTCCGGCCATGTTTAATATCGGGATGATAATAACCCCGGTCGTATTATATAGTTATTTCGATACGCCGATTTATACTATGGCTATTGGAGTTTTAATCGGTGGTATCGGCCAGTTAATTTTTCAGGTTCCATCGTTATTTAAAATCGGATTTAAGTTTAAGCTAAAAATAGACTTCGCCGATGAGGGCATCCGTCGGATCGGACGACTTATTTCGCCGATGGTTATAGGTTTGTCAGCTTCAAGAATCAATATTCTGATAAATACTTTGCTGGCGTCGCTTTTAGTCGAGGGAGCCATGTCGTATCTGAACTATGCCTACCGCCTGATGCATTTTCCGCTGGGGGTATTTGGCGTTGCGCTCGGAACGGTGGCCCTGCCTAAATTTTCCGAACAAGCGGCCACAAATAATATCGAGCAACTGGCCTCAACTTTCTATGAGGCTATCGGTCTTGCTTTTTTCCTGGTAATACCTTCGGCGGTATATCTGGCCGGATACGGCGACGATCTGATCCGACTGATTTATCAACGGGGCGCTTTTACACCCGAAGCGACATTGCAGACGGCGCGGGCGCTCTATTTTTATGCCTTTGGCCTACTCGGTTTTGCCGGGGTGAGAGTTGCGGCACCATTGTATTATGCTCTGGGTGATGCCAAACGACCGATGTACTATTCGATAATCGCGGTGATGATCAATATCACGTTGAATTTCGCGCTAATCCCATATCTTGGTTTTGCGGGTCTGGCGGCCGCTACTTCTGCGGCCGGCTTATCAAACCTGATTCTTCTGATTTTAAATATGGATAAAAAAATCGGTCGAGTGAATTATAAGTACCTGCTGAGTAAAGTAATCATTATCTCATTGGCTTCTCTGGCGGCTTACTTCTTTACCACCCTGATAAATTTCGAGGTTATTTTTAATATAAAAAATATATGGGGTAAGATCGCCGTTGTTCTGATCCAGATTTCCATCATGGGGGGGATATATTTTATGATTTTATGGCTGTTAAAAATTCCGGAGACAAAAAAGTTAATATCGATAGTAAAAAGAAAGTAAGTATTTATAAGGCGAGGCTCGGGCGATGTTACCCGAAATACAAAATTTTATTAAAAACAAAAAAATCGCTGTCGTGGGTGTTTCACCAAACGGCAAAAAATTTGGCAATATAGTTTTTAATACCTTGAAAAAAAGAGGTTACGAAACTTTCCCGGTGCATCCGACGGCCGACACAATCGAGGAAAACAAAGTCTATAATAGTCTGACAACGCTTCCTGAAAATATTAAATGCGCCGTCATTTGTGTTCAGCCCGAGGCCTCGATCCCGGTTGTTGCGGAGGCCATAAAAAAAGAGATGAAATCTCTTTGGTTTCAACAGGGAGCCGATTTCTCGGCCGCAATAGAAATGGCGCGGAATGCCGGGATCGAAACGGTCAGTAAAAAATGTATTCTGATGTACGCCGAGCCGGTGGATGGGATTCATACCATTCATCGATGGCTGGCCAAAATATTTGGGAGACTATAATCTATAGGGAATTGTCCGCTATCTGGAAATGACCTGTATTAATCATAAACAATAACCTGAAAAAAAACATTGCCTTCGGGCAATAACAGGTATTATTTATGAACAATTGAATTTTGTACTGGAGTGAAATGTCTGAATTTCCCGACAATATATACATGACTTTTACAACCGAACAGATCAAGTTGCTGGTTGACGGTCTGCGCAAGCGGGATCGTAAAATCGTTTTCACTAACGGCGTTTTTGATATCCTGCATTATGGTCATGTCGAATATCTGACCCAGGCGCGGGCGCTCGGTGATGTGTTAATCGTCGGGATGAACAGCGATACATCGGTCAAAAAGTTTAAGGAGGAATCTCGTCCTATTCAGAGCGAGGATGATCGCGCCCGAATTCTTGTCGCCTTAAGAGCGGTTGATTATGTCGTCCGATTTACCGAAGAGACTCCTGAAATGCTGATTAAAATGATCCGGCCTGATGTTCTGGTCAAAGGAGCTGATTATAAGAAGTCCGAAATTGTCGGGGCCAATTATGTTGAGTCATACGGTGGGCGGGTCAAGCGGATTAAACTGGCTAGCGATCGCTCAACAACCAGCATCATCAACCGGATCAAGAATCTGTAATTTCGATAAATCCTTATCGTATCTAATCGCCGGTCATGACGGCGACGGCGGCGGCCATTTTGCGCTCATGGGTAATCGAGACCTTGATTTCCTTGTCGAGAATTCTCTCGCGGATAGTATCCTCAAGATGAACGTACGGTTTCCCATAGAGGTCATTTAGAATCTGGATGTCGCGCATATGCACACCCCGTTCAAAATAAGGTCCCAGCGATTTCATGACCGCTTCTTTTGCGGCAAAGCGGCCGGCTACAAACTGCACCTTATTTTGCCGGGCTCGATATAAGTTTCTTTCTTCCTCGCCCAGCAACCGACGGACAAATTTTTCTTCCCAGCGTTTCAGCGCCTGTCTGATACGCTCGATTTCGACCAGGTCCAAACCTATTGAATAAATCATATTTAATCCTTCGTCAAGCTTATTGAATTCTATTAATACACAAATAAAAAATAAAAACTAATGAATTTCAATGTTGCCGGAAAATAAATTTTAAAATTGAGAAGAAAAAACAGTTGCCAGATAGTTAAAAACGTATAAATTGAAAATATAAAGACTGAGTTGGAGAAGGGATCATTTGAAAAATCTCTAACAACTCAATAATGAAGGTCGTCTCTTTTAAAAAGGCTGCACCAACGCCGTGACCCGCTTAGGCGGCAGCGAAGGTAAAATGCCGAAAGCGGCTGTAAAAACCCTTTACCGTATAAGATTGAGGAGTTTTTTCAAAGTTTCATCTCTTCTCCTATTTTTTTGCCTGATTATCAATCAAGATATGATTAAATAGTTAAATGAAAACGACTTAGACGGATAATACAGTACGAATTCTCTCTTCCCAGCTTTCCTTCGCAGAGGTGCGCAAGGTCAGAATAAAAAAGCATTCGGAGCCGGTCGAGATGAAATATAGTCGGTTGCGTTCAATCTCGACAACTCCTTTTTCTCTTATTCCGCCGGGCAGAAATGAAAAAATATCCAGAATTTCGGGCAGGCTTTTAAATACTTTATCGAAAACCTTTTTGAACTCGGTGTTTATTTTATCGCTGACAAAATTACCGTCATTATCAATCTGATAAACCTTAACGATCCCGTCCAGTTTGGTCAATCGTTCATAAGTCGTTAATGTTTCAGTTTTTAACTTTGGCTTTTCACGCACGGTAAGATCGGTTGAGAAATTTTTATCACTGATGATACCCAGAACCTCCATATGCTGCTTCCTAAGTAAATCCTCGACCTTAACTTTTTCCTCAAGAGTCGAGACCGGTGTATCCAAATCTTGCTGTATTTTCTGGATTACCTGCCCCTTATTGATTACCGAGGTGGTCAATCTTGGGTTAGGTCGATAGGCGTACTCTGTCTGGATCTGGAGTTCTTTTTCGCCCCTTACAATTCGCGAAGTCCGCCCTGCTGGTATTAAATCTGCCTGTGCCATAATATTTTCTAAAGGCGGTTTTTTATAAACCGCCTCTAAATTATATCGGCAAAATCAGCATTTAGAATAACCACAACCTCGACAAACGACACAACCCGACTCATACTCCACCCGTCCACCGCAATCGGGGCAGAATTCTTCGGAGATATCAAGCTTCTTTTCGATTTTCTTCCCATTGCCAAACTGGTTATACAAGACGTGGGCGATAGCGTCAGGAATAGATGATATCAAGCCGCCATTTCCAAAAACCGGCGAGGAACCGCCAATTCCCTTTAGCTGTTCAATGACCTTGCCAACCGGGACACCGGAACGTAGCGCCAGTGAAACCAGACGGCAGATTGCCTCGGTGTCCGCCATGGTCGAATAACCTGATTTGCCAAT
>CAZJLX010000182.1:0-5625 GCA_964546545.1 uncultured Ignavibacteriaceae bacterium
TGAGAATTAAGAATAAGTTTGAGAAATCGACATTGCCCAACAGTAATCCAATCGGCGGCATGATAACATCGGCAACCAGTGATTTTACTATCGTCCCGAATGCGGCGCCGATAATGATACCAACGGCCATATCCATAACATTGCCTTTGACCGCAAATTCTTTGAATTCCTTAATCATACCCATATATCTTTTCTCCCTTTTTCATAGGTGAAATTTCAATTTTCAATTTATGTTCATTGCAACATTAATAGAACTATAATTTAATATCCGGGTTTCGAGAAATCAATGTAATTTCATGCAAATTATGATTTTAACATGGATAATTTGTGTCAAATTATTATATGCGGCGTCTGAACATATAGTATCTCTCAATGAGTCAAAAACAAATACGTTGAAATAGTCTTAAGATCAAATCGCCGTTGTGTTTACCACTCTTGAAACCTTAGCGGATGGTTCCGGATCGGGAAGTTATACATTAATTGTTGCCAGTAGCAAATCATTGATATATTATTAGGCGGTTAGTTAACAATCCAAAACGACTAACATCCGAGGAGGTAGGTATTGTGACCCGGATAGTAACACTCCTGATGATATATTTTCTCGCCGTCGCTCCGGCTTCGGCTCAAAATGATGATATTAATGTCGATTCATTGGTGCAGGAAGTTGACCGCCTTTATCGTGCGGAATCAGCTTTTGCCAAGATTGAAATGGAAATTGTCACTCCCCACTGGCAACGAACACTTACGATGAACTCCTGGTCGGAAGGTATGGATAAGACGTTTATCCATATCCTCGCCCCAGCCCGTGAAAAGGATATCGCCACCCTTCGGATCGACAACGAGATGTGGAACTATCTGCCCAAAGCCAACAAGGTCATGAAAATACCGCCTTCGATGATGATGGGTTCCTGGATGGGATCTGATTTCACCAATGATGATCTTGTCAAGGAATCCTCATTGTTCGAAGATTACTCATACAAGCTGATCGAACCGGACAGCGGTAAGAGACATATGTACTATGTCAATTGTATTCCCCGTGAAGATCTGCCGGTTGTCTGGGGCAATATTGTCATTGCAGTCTCACGAGAAAACCATATGCCGGTCTGGCAGAAATATTACGATGAAAAAGGCAAACTGATGCGGGTGATGAATTATAGCGACATCCGGACCATCGGAGGTCGTATGATTCCGACCACGATGGAAATGATACCGCAGAGCAAAGAAGGTCACAAAACGGTTATTCGATATCTCGACGTCGAATTTGACATTAAACTCGATCCGGAAACTTTTACGCTCAGAAACCTTCGCACCCGTAAGTGAGGATTGACATCCGATGATCACCCTGAAGATCGCTTATCGGAATATTTACCGTCAGAAAAGACGCACCCTGCTGACCGTCCTGACCATGCTGGGCGGATTTGTCTTGGCGTCGATTTCAATCGCCTGGTCGGACGGAGCATACAACACCGTGATAGATCTTTTCACCCGCAATCAACTCGGTCATATCCAGATTCACGGCGAGGGATATATCGATAAACCGACGCTGTATAATACAATTTCCGACTATGAAGCTGTCGGTCGGCAAGTCGAGGATGTTAAGGAAGTTATATCCTGGGCGCCACGAATCTACACCGCCGGCCTCGCCTCGGTAACCGAAAAGAGTTCCGGAGTAAGAATCGTCGGACTTGATCCGGCGCGAGAAATCGCCACCACAAAATTTGACAAGAAGCTAGTGGAAGGTCGCATGTTTGGCGATAAAAATTCCAACGAAACGATTCTCGGTACCGGTTTGGCCGAGGCGCTTGGGGCAGGAGTCGGCGATGAACTGGTCGTCGTATCGCAGGGAGCCGACGGTTCAATTGCCAATGATATTTACACGATCGTCGGCCTGGCAAAAACCGAAAACCTGATCAATGACCGGACCGGTGTTTATTTGAGACTCGACCAGGCCCAGGAACTGCTCGTTTTGTACGGCCAGGTGCATGAGATCGCGATTGTTATAGATGATATCGATGACGTTAAAGAAATCTCTGGATTAATAGCCAAAAAAATCAATCAACCGCACCTCTCGGTCGCTCCCTGGCAGCAGTTTGCTCATCAGTTCTACAAAGCTATGGAAGCGGATCGCGACGGCACCTGGGTATCTCTGTTTGTTATAATATTGATTGTGGCCGTCGGTGTATTCAACACTGTTCTGATGACGGTGCTGGAGCGTACTCGAGAATATGGCGTCCTGCGGGCTATCGGCGTGCGCCCGGCGCAGGTGTCATGGCTGGTTATTTATGAAGTCGCCGTGATGGCGATTATCTCGGCCCTAATCGGAACGATTGTGGCATTAATTTGCAATTACTATCTGTCAGTGGCAGGGATCAATTTCGGCGAGTTTACTTACGGCGGCGTAAAATTCTCGACGATGTACGGTGAAATTAACCTTCGCAGCTACATAATCCCGGCTTTCACCGTGATCGCCTCGGCCATGCTGGTTAGTATCTTTCCTGCTTTACGCGCGGCTCATACCGCACCGGCGAAAGCGATGCGAATGCACTGAGGTGATAAAAATGAGTTGGACTTTATATATAAAGCTGGCCTGGCGAAATGTTCTTCGTAACAAACGCCGAACATTGATTGCCGGGACAGCTGTGGCGCTGGGACTGGCCGCACTCATGTTCGTGGATGCTTTGCATATCGGCATGAAGGAAAACATGATCGATTCTGCGACGGCGTCATTTTTGGGTGAGGGCCAGATTACCAATAAGACTTACAGGCAATCTCTTGAGATTGAGCAAACGGTCAACGACTTGCCCTCGGTTCTTGAAAAACTCAAAAACGATCCGCAGGTCAGCCATTTCACGACCCGGGCACTAACGTTTGGCATGCTGACCTCGCCGTCCAATGTCAATTCGATACAACTGGTCGGCGTTAATCCGGCTACCGAACGGTATTTGTCCGAGATGGACGAAATGCTTATCAAGGGGAATTATTTTGACGGTGATGACCCGCATGATATTGTCATCGGCGCCAAATTGGCTGAACTGCTCGAAGTCGGACTGGGCGATCGGGTCGTTGTCACCGTAGCGCAGGCTCATTCCGGTGAGCTGGCGCAGGAGATGTTTCGTATTTCCGGAATCTATTTTTTCAATGTCGTCGAATTAGACCAAAGCATGGCCTTCGTGCGCCTTGGTCAGGCACAGAAACTGCTCAATCTGAATGGCGAAGTCCATCAAATTGCACTGAGGTTTTACGATCGTGAACTCGGCCAGCGACGCGACGATCCTTTCTGGTCAAAATATAACAACGGCGGAAACGAAGCGATCGGCTGGGTCGATCTGATGCCGCAACTGGAGAAGGTCTTTGAACTGTCAAAAATCGGGCGGATAATCATCACTCTGATTTTGTTCGGAGTGGTGGTGCTCGGTGTCATCAATACCCTGTTCATGTCTCTCTACGAAAGAATGTTTGAATTCGGCGTCCTGCGCGCAATCGGCACCCGACCGCTGGCGATGGGCAAGCTGGTGATTTTCGAGGCCGGGGCGTTAACCCTGATCGCAATTCTGCTCGGCTGCATTATTGGCGCGGCACTGCTCGGTGTGACCGGTTTAACGGGGATTGATTTCAGCGGTATCGAATATGAGGGCGTGACCTTTACAAAGATTCTTTACCCGGTCTGGGATATACAGCAATTCACTCTTTATCCGCTCGCCTTTTTTATCTTTACTTTACTGGTGGCGCTGTATCCGGCGACGTATGCCGCTCGACTGACACCCGCCGGGGCAATGCGAAAATCATTCTAAGGATATTTTTTATGACGAATCAAACAGCAGTTATTAAAACCGAAGGGGTCACCAAAACCTATTCCGATAACGGCATTCCCGTTCCGGCGGTGCGCGGAATAGACTTGATAATAAATCCGGGCGAGTTCACCGCTCTGGTCGGACCCTCGGGATCGGGCAAAACCACGTTCCTGAACATTATTTCGGGGCTCGATGAAGTCACGTCCGGCAAAGTCTGGCTGGATGGCAGGGATCTCTCGGAGATGACCAGCCGCGAACTATCCGATTTCCGGCGCGACAGAGTAGGTTTTATTTTTCAGGCGTATAACCTGATTCCGGTGCTGACGGTTGAAGAAAATGTCGAGTATATTATGCTGCTTCAGGGTGTCGACAAAAAGGAACGTCACGAGCGGGTGGGCGAAATACTTAAAAAAGTCGGCCTCGAAAATCATACCGACCGACTGCCGCCCAAACTTTCGGGCGGCCAGCAACAGCGTGTGGCTATCGCACGGGCGATGGTGGCTCGACCGGCGCTGGTTTTGGCGGATGAACCAACCGCCAATCTTGATTCCAAAACCGGTGGCAATCTGCTCGACCTGATGCGCGAGTTGAACCAAACGACCGGGATGACATTTATTTTTTCCACCCATGATAATATGATCATGGAACGTGCAACGCGGCTGATTACCCTTAAAGATGGACAAATTGACAGTGATGAGACTCGGTCATGACCGATAAATTAAGAAAAAATCTGATATTCCGCGGCTTGCCTGGGATTCTATTATATCTTTTTATTATTGTTTCATCAGGTTTCGCCGGTGATCTGGCCATCGACGGTTATCTTAAGAATTTTACCATCATCTATGAATTCCCTGACTTCCGGCTCGACGAATCGTCAATCGATCCACCGCCGGTTGGGGCGGTATCGAATCGACTGCGTCTCAACACTCGCTGGCACATCAGCCGGTGGTTGACAGCCTCGGCTGCGTACGATTTCGAACCGCGCGTGCAGGATCAGGTTTTGTATGTCGCCGAAGCGATCACCAATGCGGTCGGCCGGAATTATCGGGTCGATGATTTCAGACACCGCCTCTACCCTGATAAAAACGATCCGGTCAGCTCATTCGCACTGTACCATAATCTTGACCGTCTTCAACTTGATATCAGAATCGGCGCGCTCGATATCAGTCTGGGTCGTCAGGCAATCGCCTGGGGATCGGCGCGAGTAATAAATCCGACCGACATTTTCACCCCGTTCAACTACGAGGCGCTCGATACCGAAGATCGTGCCGGAGTCGATGCCATACGAGCGCGTCTGCCGGCAGGTTTCATGTCTGAACTCGATGCCGGATTTGTGGCGGGCGAGGATTTCAAATTAAAAAACAGCGCCGGATACTTGAGATATAAAACTTATCTGGTTGAAACCGATCTTAGCGCTATATTGATCGGATTCAGGGAACATCTCCTGCTCGGATTTGATATGACCCGGGCAATTGGCGGAGCCGGAAGCTGGATAGAAATAGCCTATGTTTGGCCGAAACTTCTGCAGCCGGATGACGACATTCGGCCCGATGGTTACTGGCGTATTTCTACCGGTGCCGATTACAGCATGGGAGCCAACAGCTACGGTTTTATGGAGTACCACTACAATCAGCCGGGAGGATCGGATCCTGATCAATATCTAACTCAGATATTCAGCATGCCTTATATCGACGGTACCGTTTATCTAATGGGTGAACATTACCTTATCCCCGGTTTTTCCCATCAAATAAGTCCGTTAGTAAGCACTACCGGAGAACTTCTCTGTAACCTGTCGGATGGTTCGGTATATCTGGCCCATTCACTCGAATATAAT
>CAZJLX010000183.1:0-5612 GCA_964546545.1 uncultured Ignavibacteriaceae bacterium
AAACAAAACAGCATTTATCGCCGGGCTGATTCATGCTCTTTATCCGGCCGCTATATTTTTCGAATCCGAACTATTGGCCGTCAGCTTGTTTACCTTGCTATTTGAACTTTCCTTTCTGATGTTACTGTTGGCGTACGAAAAGAAGAAATATAAATATTACATATTAACCGGATTGGTCATCGGCCTGGCGGCTGTTACCCGGCCGGTAATTCTTGGTCTTCTGCCTGTTTTTATTATTGTACCGCTTTTAGGCAGCAAAGATTTAAAAAATAGACTAATCGGAGCGGTCTTAATTTCAATATTTACCGCTCTGGTGATACTCCCGGTGACACTAAGAAACCTGTATGTGGCCGATGATTTCGTCCTGATATCTTCGCTGGGCGGGCTGAATTTTTATATCGGCAACAATGAAGAAGCCGATGGTTTATCGGCCGCCATGCCGTCTCCGCTGGGTCATAACTGGAGTAATAAAGATATAAAATATCTGGCGGAAAATGATGTCGGCCGAGTTTTAACCGCTTCCGAGTTATCGGAATATTGGTACAATCGAGCCACCGAGTGGATATGGAATAGTAAAATTGCTTTCCTTAAACTATATTTAAAAAAGTTGTACTTTTGGTTTAATGATTACCTCATATCCAGCAATCGTAATCTGACAGCCTTTTTTGATCAATTCAATCTTCTTAAATATAACCCGGTCCGATACTGGATTATTATATCGCTTTTTACGGCCGGGCTGTTTTTTGTACTAAACGAAAAAATAACTTACGGGCAGATTCTCCTGATAGTGCTAATATTGAGTTATATATTGCTAACATCATTATTTTTTATTAACAACCGATTCAAACTGCCGGCGCTTCCGCTTATCGCCTCTCTGGCCGGTTATGGACTGGTCAGATTTTATACCGGCATAAAAAACGGAATATTTACGAAAATCTATTGGGGTGGGGCGCTAATATTTATTTTAATCGCCTTACTATCCAACAGCAACTTCTATAATATAGATAAAAATGATATAATAGGTGGCCTGTTTAATCGGGCCAATTATTATATGTATCTCGGTGACAATAAAACGGCGGCCGATTATTATCACCGGGTACTCGCCGAAAATAACCGTTACCCCGAAGCCAACCTCAATCTCGGAGCTTTATATCTGAAAGCCGGAGTCGCCGATTCAGCCGAGTATTATTTCCAGCGGGAACTGCAAATTTATCCTGAGAACGGTCGCGCCCTGATTAATCTGGCCTCGTTGTACTATCTTCAAAACGATATTGAAAAATCACAACTATTTGCCGAGAGAGCGACAATATTTCAGCCTTATTTACCTGAAGGCTGGCTGCTGATGATGCGAAATACCGCTGCGACCGATGACAGTCTTTCATTTAAAGCTGTGCTATCGAAAGCCGAGAAAAATCTCAAAAGCCGGACAAAAATTTACCTTGATGCCGGACTTATTTATTCGCAATGGAAAGACTATAATCGGGCCGAGCAATATCTTCTTCTTGCTCTGAACAGCCGGCGACCCGATCTTGATATCAGCGATAATGCTTTCGGGTACGATGAATCCGGCCCGACAGGTTTTAATAAGGTCAGGGCGAGAGCTGCTTATCAGCTTGGATATATTTATGGAATCGGGAATCGACTGGAGGAATCGATAAGATACAGCAGTAAGGCAATCGAACTCGATTCCACGCTGGCCGAAGCCTATATCAATCTGTCCGGAGCATATTTGTCTCGTAATGAGATCGGGCGAGCTCGGGAAGTACTATCAAAGGCAAAACGGTGCTTTCCCGACAATAAAATTATTGAAGCAATGGCCGATCAACTCCCTTAAAAAAAGCCGGGATTGATTAAATCCCGGCTGTATACAATAGTCATTTTATCTATTCGTTATCGGAAACTCTGGGTCGATTCTCTATTAATTGCTGCTCACGAACCGCATTTAATTCCTGAGTAATCCTCTGAAGTTCACCAACATTTACGGAAGATTTTCCGCTGGGTAGTCCAAAGGATGATACTTTGCCCGCACCACCTGAACCATCGCGGAAATACTGCCCGGCCGCCAGAGAATCCATAATCGTATTAAAGGCGACCTGGGCTGAATCTTCGACAATCGGCAGGAATGTAAATGAGAAATGTGCCGTCTTAAAATATGGGCTGGCATTGGTATATACTGCCACAACCTTGCCATCGTAAATCTCTTTATTACCCACCACAGCGGCTGTATTACATATATGAACGGTATCATAAAAAGACGGGGCATCTTTGCCATACTTCGATTCATAAACATACAGCGCCTTGACATTATCCGATCCAACTTTTCGAACATAACCGACCTCCGGATATGCCCCGGCAATAATTTCTTCGCTGGGATGGCACCGGAACGGCGCCTTAAAATAAGTCGGAGTCTGAAAACATTCGCTGGCTCCATCGGGACTGAACAAGTCACAAACATCGCACCATAAATAACGATTTTCAAGAAGGAAAGTATCAACCGGAAGAATAGGGAAGGAACGGGACACTTCGGATATCGGACTGGCGCCATCAAAATCCTCTATCCTGCTACCGACGTACACGCTATCTTGCAGACCACCGGTCCAACCGGTATATCTCATTTGAACGATCCCAAAATAGGAGCTATATACTGAGCTTAATGTCTGCCATTCCGGATAAGGATTCCACAGAAAAGCCTGATAAGGAGACCGGACCATCGATAGACAACTCATTCCGGCGTTTAAACCGCTGATCATCGAAAGCAATTCCGGATAATCATCAGGACCACCGGATAAATTCAATTGGCTGCCAATATCATCTTTTATCAATATGATTATTTTATGTTTCAAAATATCCCGTAACGAAACGATTTCATCTTCACCGGTACAATGAGACATATGAGATTTCGCAATATTCCGAACGGGGTAATAATCCTGACTGGCAAGACCATTACTATAAGATATTTCGCAGATGGAGCCATCTTCCTTGGGAATATATTTATCCTCCAGAACTGTCGCATCAAAGACATCGCTGCCCGCCCAATTATTAATCATTTTTCCGTAGACATCTTTTATCATCGAATTCTGCATGTTATCAGGATATTTATAGTCATAGAATGGCTTACGTGGGTACAAAGGCCAATTAAAGGTTTGATAGGTCAGATAATAGTGCGTCATATCTAAAATAATCACTTCCCGCTCAAATTTCGGATCAATTATCGAAATCCACCCAAAAGCGGGGACCTTATCCGGAACCTCGGCATCGTCACGAGCCTGGCACCAGAACAGGTAGTTGTACTGCGAAGTGGTATCGGTCGAAAACGGCGACTGGTCAAAGACATTACCGAATCGCTTATTCATTTCATAAGTCCAGGGACTTTCGCCGTTGGCGCCGGAAGAATCAGCGACTCGAATCATGGATGTCGGAAGCGGCAAATAGGTACTGACAATAGGAGCGAGAGTATCACGAATGGTATCAAGAAATAAAATATTTTCCCAACTGCCATAGGGACCAGAAAGTGACGATAATGGAACCAGTGTCGAATCATTAATCGGATAATTGTCATCTTCAAAATAATAATCGCCATAAAGGTCCTGAAAAACCCGACCGGTATGTTTCTTATTGATAAAGTTCATTTCATCATCGGTATACGGACCAAGAAGTTTCCATTTATACTCAAAAGGAGGCGGATTAAGATAATCGGAGGAATCGACGGCGTACCAACTGATCTGCACACCCTGAAGAGCCGCCGTGGCCGAGATAGTGGTATCGACATTAACATAAGGATTTCGAATATCATTCACCGAAATTTTCGTATTCGGGAAGTGATTGTTTTTCTGGAAGTACTTGTAAGTATCCGGTGTAGTAGTATCTATTTTCGATAAGGCTCCCTGATCATCGATGGCCTGCAGGTAGACATAAGATGTTAAATAATTTCTGACCGGATCATTGGGGTCAGCCGACATATTAATATCGGCGCTGGTTCCCGGATTACTGGGCGTTACTTCTATGACAGTCCAGTCAAAATCATCAATCGGCCGGCTATTGATATAATTTATCGGGGCTGGGAATGAGCCGGAATCGGTGTAAGCGTCGACAGTATCTTTTTTAACCACGCAATAGCGATAATATTTGATAAAGCCGTCAACGTCCGTTCCCTGCCAGTACAAGGTAATAGCGGAGGAGACTTTGGCTCCCTCAACAGGGATATTTACAAATCGTACCTCGGGCGGTTGATTTTTTCTTTCCGGTCCTTTTATCTCATCACAACTACCGCCGAAAAAGTACAAGCCCATCAGCAGGGCACAAATTATTGAAATTATTTGTTTCATTAATATCCTCCAATATTACAAACGCTGCCGGTTTCCAATTAAAAAATAAGTCCAATTGTAAAACGATGCACTTCTGTTAACAGCCCAAAATCCTGATAGGCGTAATCGACATAAATATCCATGTCCCGACCAAGAGGTAAATAAGCGCCCCCGCCGGCAGTAAAGCCATCGGTATCATAATTAAATCTTTCGCCGACTCGCAAGCTGAACTTATCCAGATACATATATTCCAGACCAATATTATATTTCTCAAGGTTATCTGACGGATGGCTTCCCTCGGCCGCAAATGTCACCAAATGATCCTGATGTTCTATAAAATCAACAGAGGCCCCGAATCTGAAATTGATAGGCAGCGGGAAATTCTTTTCTATAAACTTCATGTCCGGACCAAAATTGGTAATCGTCATACCGATTTTAAAATTTCTAAATCCCGAATTATAACAGGTTCCGACATCCGCGGCCCAACCCCAGGTTTGTTCGGTTTCCAGATTTTCCTGAATATATTTGCCTGTAAAGCCAATCGAGAACTTATCGGTCAAAAACTTGCCGAAACTAACGCTTAAAGCTATATCACCGGCCGTAAAATATTGAACATCTCCATTTTGATCGAGACTGGAATAATACGGATAACTGGTTCTCAGAATATCCCCGGCATTTAACGAAAAAACGCCCAGGCCCAGGACACCGCTCAGAGCTTCAAGCGGGTAAGCCATGGCAAAAGCTTCATAATTAATATCAGCCGGCATGCTGATATGGGTAAACATGACCTCACGGCCATATATATAGGTCAAAGCCGCGGGATTATAATATACCGCCGAGGCATCGGTCACCCCGGCCACAAACGCCTCCGCCATCCCCATTGCTCGCGCTGAGACACCCAACTCCAAAAAGTTCACCCCCGTTGTTCCAACCTTAGCCTGTGAGAACGCAAGGGAGGGTATCAATAGCAGCACGAGAATGATAACCCCGATGCAAAACTTATATAATTTCATCAGCGTCGTCTCCTTTATTTTTTTAACCACTTTTTTTCATCACAGGCTAACCTGTAAACCAAGCTGAATTTGGCGCCCACGCATCCAGTTCCCCGGATTACTGTCATAGGCGGTTCCGCCATGTACCAGTGTACCGTCGTTATTCTGCGTGTCGGCCCGCCCGGTGCTGCCATAGACGTAATCGACATTGCGACTATCAAGCAGATTATTAATCCAGACGATAAATCTCCAATCCAAAGTTACCAGCTTGAAATACTTCTCAAATTTTATGTTAATATTAAGAATCGATGGTTTG
>CAZJLX010000184.1:0-5600 GCA_964546545.1 uncultured Ignavibacteriaceae bacterium
ACTCCGCGTCATCGACCGAAATATATGCCATTCTCTCGTCTCTCTCCAATGTGCCAATCGACCAGGGAATCGCCGTCACCGGTTCGGTTAATCAATATGGTGAAATTCAGCCGATCGGCGGTGTGAATCAAAAAGTCGAAGGCTTTTTTGATGTCTGCAAAGCCAAACGTTTGACCGGCAAGCAGGGTGTGGTAATTCCGATACAAAATGTACCTGAGTTGCAACTGAAAGACGAAGTGGTCGAGGCTGTCAAGGCCAGCAAATTTAATATCTATCCGGTTACCAAAATTGAAGAGGGTATCGAAATTCTGACCGGTCGACCGGCCGGTAATGAGCATAAAAAGGGCGGTTTTACCAAAGACTCAGTTTATGATCTGGTGGACAAAGAGCTGGATCGTCTGGCCCGCCAGTTAAAAAGTTCCGGCGATGATGATGAAAAGAAGTCTAATAAAAAATCCGGAACCGAAGCCAAGGGCAAAAAGAAACGGCGCTAAGTAAAAACCGTAAGAGAAAAAGAAACAGTAAGGATTATTTTCGATGCAAAGACAAATTGTCGTACTATATATTTTTTTGATATTTCTGGTCAGTTTTGGCTGCTCCAAAAAAGAGGATAAGATCGATGCTGATATGACTAACACGATTATGCCGGCTTATACGATAATCAACGTTATCGATATGGATGGGATCGATGGATATATGGAATATACAAAGGCTCACCTGCCGGCTATGGCCCAATACGGGGGGAGATTTTTAGCCGAAAGTTCAAAACCGATTGTGATCGAGGGTAACCGACCGCCGGGCAAATTCTTTCTGTTGCAAAAATGGACCGAATTAAAGGCCTTTAATAAGTGGTATCGCTCGGGTGAATATGCCTTAATAAAACAGATTCAACGCAAAGCGGTTAAAGCCAATATCGGAATTTTAAACAGCGCCCAAATGCCTTCAGAATTGGCAGGTATTAATGTCCAACGTCCGGCACCAAAGGCGGTCTATGCGTTTCTGGAAATATTAAAAATCCATGACAAATTCCAATACCGGAAATATCTTGACGGCTGGCGGAATACCGTAAAAGAATATAACGGACGTATTCTGGCACAGGATAAAAATATTGAGACATTGGAGGGAAAATTCAGTGCCACCGATGATTATATTCTGACCGAATGGCCCGATTTGGATTCCTTTTATATATGGTACGATTCCGAGCAGTACTTACCCTTGCGGCAGCTTTTATCCAAAACCGCTGATTTTAATCTCTACCTGATTAACAGCGCCGATATGCGACCGGAATTGAACTGGTAACGGGATTGGTTTCTCGTCTGGAATTTTAAAATTTCCATAAAACGATTTTTGCGTCAGTTTACTATATTTCAATCATCTTATATACGTTTTAATAGTCTAAGTGTCTGTAAATCAAAAGTATAAAAATAGGCTGTCGTTTCCTATATAAAAAAGGCGGCCTTAACGGCCGCCTTTTTTTATTTCTCTTATTATCTTTCCAGAAATTGCGGTGGAATACCCGGGCACATCGGCGCCGGTCCATCCCTATACAGGAAGTATATTAAATAGACAATATCCATAAGATTTATAACACCATTACCGTCAATATCGCCACAATACAAACAGGCGTCACCGATACCGTCCCCATCACCATCCTCCTGACCGGGGTTATATATCACCGGGCAGTTATCGACATCGGCGCATAAACCGTCACCGTCAATATCATTATTCGCATCAAACGGACAGGGATCACAGGCGTCACCCAAGCCGTCATTATCGGAATCAAGTTGATCCGGATTGTATATCTCGGGACAATTATCATCCGGGCAGGTATTATTCGTATAATCGGGATCACCATAACCGTCGCCGTCGCTGTCGGTACATTCATCACAGGCATCGCCGACACCGTTCTGATCGAAATCGGTTTGCTCCGGATTATAAACCTGCGGACAGTTGTCGCAGGCATCGCCAAAACCATCGGCGTCAGCATCAGTCTGGTCTGGATTATAAATATCGGGGCAGTTGTCTTCGGGGCAACTCTGGGCATACCCCGGATCGCCGTAACCGTCACCGTCAGAATCATAACAGATATCAACTACCGACCAGCAGTACGGACCGTTGAAAGGTGTTGGTTCTTCCAGAATCCAATCCCAGGATTGATCGGGGTGGTCCGAGGAGTCGATACAAATTGTTCCTTCCTGATTAATCTCAAAGTTGAATCTGAGGTGATGCATCGAGCCTAATCCCGGTTCCAAACCGTACAATGAAATACCGACGGTTCCTATTGTATCCGGCAAAGCTCCGTCCCAACCTGCTTCCATGACCGCATGGAACAGGTTCCAGTAGGAGGCCAACGGTTCAATAAATTCAACCGAACCGTATGTTCCTAATCCGCCCGGAACCGCCCGATGAATGACATCAATAATACTGCCGTCAGGGCTGTAGAAAGTAAATGGCAGCGAAATACCCTGCAAATTATATTCCCCGTCATAATCAAGATAAATATCGATTGTGACAAAGGCGCCGGCGGCAATAGTGTCGCTGCCGAGAGCCGGCGTTGCCTCAGCCCAGATAGTCGTTGCGCCGGTTTTACCGGCACACAAGAGCAGAATCATGGCACATAGAAGGCAGTAAAAAATTCTCATGGCCTTAACTCCCTTAAGAAATTAATTGTTTTATAAAATTGTATACTGTCTAATCCGATATGTTAGATGTTTATTCCTTACTATACCCAGTACATTATGTAATATATAATAAAGCCAATTTTATGCAATAAAAAAACCGGATGATTAAATTCACCCGGTTATCGATTATGTCAAATGACTCGCTGATAGCAAATTTAGAAATCGGCACCAATGGAAAAATAGTATTTCGGATGATCGGCAACATACGCAAAATCGGTCCGCCAGGCCAGATCATACCGCAGTACAAAAATACCCAGATTAGCCCGGATACCGAACCCAAAGGCTGACTTGATACCCTGCAACCGTGCCGGGCCATTCTTGGCCGTGGCACCTTTAAATGTAGAATTTTTGTCCCAGGCAGCACCCGCATCTAAAAAGATATTCCCGGTGATATATCCGATCGTCAGCGGCAGCGGGAAATTCATTTTCAGATATTCAACAAAAGGATATCGAAATTCCAAATTGGTCAGGAAATATTTTGTCCCGGTCAATTCATAGTAATCAAAGCCGCGAAGCGGCGTCACGACGTCGGAGAAATACAGATTTTCAACATCATATATTTCCGCATCAATTGTCGTACTGCCAATTTTATTTGATGTTCCGCCAAGAAAATAACGTTTGGGACTGGTACCATCCGAGGCCCCGCCGGTGAATCTGATGGCGGTCGAAAAGAGCCCTTTAATGTGCCAGTACTTACGATAATCAAATTCCGCCGAATAAAATGAGATATTTTTCGAGTCATAAATATCAATTGCCCCGGAAATGTCCAGACGCGCCCGACGCCCGTTCAACGGTCCGGTAACACCCCAGAGAATATTATCCTGGACCAGCGAAGTTTTGCCCATCAGAACTTTCGATGACCGATCCTCTCGGGGATCATCATAATCCTGATACTTTCGATCAATGAAAAACTGCGAGAGCGATGCCTCAAAGCGGGAGAACATCGAGAAGGGCCAGGCCATATAGGCCTGAGCGCCATAGAACCGGTCGGAAAACAAATAATTGTACGTATCGACATAATAATTTTTAGAATGAAATATCCCCACTCCCAGATTGACGCGCCGCTTACTGTAAAAATAGTACATTTGGAAATTTGTTTGATCGATGGTATTGACCAGATCGGTGGCCAGAATAATCTGATGATCGCCAAGATAATCCGAGAAGACAAATATGGATTGCCCCTGAAGACCGTAAAAAGTGTCATACGAAAATCCGCCACTGACATAATCAGGCGTAAATTTTACGCGATAGTCATGAACCTTGTACTCACCGTTAGGCAGCCGATTGTCACTTGCGATCGAATCAAAAACAGCTTTTTCTTCCGGCGACACATAGTTTTTGCCGTCGGTACTATCTCTTTTGACATCTTTGAATATTTTATCAAGCGGGTCAATTTTGCTTTTTTCGGAAACATAAACATATTCACCATCCTCGATCCGCGTCGTATCCGATTTCGGATCAAAATTTTCCGCTCGGTCAAGATCACTGCTGTCCGCTACGGCTGCCTGTTCATGTGCCTTTAAAACCGATATTTCCGCACTGTCCGCATCACTTGGCCGCTTAACGGTAAAAAGGGCTTCAAAGTCTTGGGGCTGTCCGTACAGACCGCGGGCAAAATCGGTCGGCTCCAGGACACCGTCGCCATTGACCGGAAGAGGATCCTTTATAATGAATATATCAAAACCGCCCTTATGAAATGATGAAAACGCTATCCGCTTGCCGTCGGGTGACCATGATGGCGAACCGACATTGGTTAAAATATTGGTGACGGCATAGGTGGCCGATGAATCAAGATAGGTTATATATAAATTGTCGATTCCGTTTCGATTGGAGATAAAACAGACTCGTCGGCCATCGGAAGCAACATCCGGATCATGATTCTGTCCCGGTCCGCACATTATCGGAGTTATTCTGCGGCTGTCTAAATCAACAGTAAACAGTGAGTAATTGCCATAATCCCGCATATGGTACAGAGTCCTGAAATCAACTTCACCTTCGGGCGTATAATCAGAATTCTTTAGAATAAAATCATTATCAGGATGGGACCGATCCGATGAAAAAGCGATTCTTTTAGAATCAGGAAACCAAGATGGTTCAAGATCGTCATAAGTATCATGAATCAGATGTATCGTTGTATCCTTTTCAATATCATAAACGATGATGTCTCGTCGACGGCCATCCAGCGCCGAAAAGGCCAGTTTTTTACCATCGGGGGACCAGACGGGGGAGAGGATCGAGTTGAAATTAAAATATTTTCTTTTGTAGATTTTTTTATCTTTGACTGTGAAAAAGTAGATAGCATCCTTACCCTCTGATTTGGCTACAAAAGCCATCCGCTCACCATCCGGCGAAAACGTTATCCCGGAAAGATAAGAATGGAGCGATTCCAAATCACCACTGCGTTGGGCCTGAACCAGTCGATCAATAATTTCTCCGGTGACGGCCGATATCAGATAAATCTCAATATAATCGGAGCGATCGGAAAACATTGCCAGTCGATCACCCTTTGGCGAAAAGACCGGGTTGGCATTAAAATTGGATTCATCTTTTTCATGATTGGTCAAGGCTTTGGCAATCTCGCCAGGCTCATCACGCCGGGCAATTTCCGGCCAGTATCGCTTTTTTTGCTCTTTCAGGAAATTTGTCCACAAATCCTCAATAGTGATGCCAAGGCCGGCTTTCACCGCTTTTTTGGCCGTCAATAAGGCTTTACCCTTGGCGAAGATCGTTCCGATTTTCTGGATACCATAATTATCGGCAATATATTTGATAAATGCTTGTCCAACCTTATAGACCAAATAACCACCCATAAACTCCAGGGGTGGGATATAATTGTTGATAACCGCATCTCTCAAAGTCATATCGGCCGAATAATCCCAGCCATATCTCGAGCTGTATTCGGCATATCCTTCGGCCAGC
>CAZJLX010000185.1:0-5551 GCA_964546545.1 uncultured Ignavibacteriaceae bacterium
GAGGAACTGGGCGCCATGCACGCCATATCCGGAGCATTCTATAAGCTGGGTAAAAAAATAAGAATTGATGCCCGTTTGGAGAATGTCAGATCGGGCCAGATTATACGAGGCGACAAGGTGATGGGTGAGGATCCCTTTGTTTTGGTCGACAGCCTGACTCAGAAAATCGCCCAGTCGCTGGATATTAAAAACATTGAAGCCGGTGCCCGCGATGTGGCCGAAATGACTTCGTCGTCGCCCGAAGCATACAAAGAGTACATTCTCGGTATGGAAAAATTCCGGCAAAATCTATATGAGGATGCGATCATTCATTTTGAACGATCGATTGAAATCGATTCAACCTTTGCCCTGCCCTATTTTCGTATTGGCATGACACATTTTTCTAACGGTCGACAGCATCAGAGTACACCTTATTTTGCTGCAGCGGAGAAGCTAAAGGACCGCCTTCCGCTACGAGAGAAGAATAAGCTGGAAATTTATTTGAATATGTTTTTACTGTCGAAATTCAATGATGCCTATGTGCAGATGAAGACCTTCCTGAATAATTATCCCGATGACAAAGAGGTACGCTCACTTTATGCCGTATTCTTATATCAGATTTCGAAAAATCCGGACGCCGCACTGGCACAGCTTGATACAGTTTTACTGGTCGATCCCAAATATCAGCCGGCTCTGAATAATTATATAACAATTCAGGCTGACCTTTCGAATTATGAGATTGCGATTGAGTACTCTAAAAGACTGAAGAACTATTATCCGCAATCATCCTCGGCCTATACTATGCTGGCTGCTTTTTATCGCATGACCGGCGAATATGACAAGGCTATTGCCGAGTGTAAACAAAATCTTAAAATAATTCCCAAAGCAACCAGACCCTTAACGCAGTTGACACGATTGTATATCCAAAAAAGGGATTTTGACTCCGCCCGAATTTATGCTGACAAAATAGTCGAAATCAATCCCGATGATATATATACCAGATTGACTCATCTCGATGTGCTGTTTAATCTGGCCAACTGGAGGGGAAAATTTAAAGAAGCATTGAATAATCGCTTTTTGGCCCTAGACCTGGCGAATAAGACTAATGACAGTAACTATATTCAGTCCTATAATATGGCAATAGCCTGGATATATTATTCACAGAAGAATAATATAGACAGTGCCATTTATTACGGTGCAAAGGGTTCCAAATATGCCATCGGTTTTCGAATTCTTCAATATCCTATATTTTTGGTTCAAATCGATCAATCCCGGGGAAATGAGGCCCGTCCCGAATTTGAAAAAGGGATTAAGTTCTTTAAAGAGAATGTTCCCAATGAAATATGGATATTAGCTGACTTAATTTCCGATACCTTTGAAGCTCAATGCAAGGCTGATACTGCGGCGGTAATAGAGGCGCTCGAAGAAATGATCAAACAGCCATTTCAACAGGATTCCGATGATATTTATACTCTGGGTAAATTGTTGGTCCAGACCGGCCAGTATGAAAGGGGTATCCAGACACTTCAGAAACTACTCGAAGGAGAGTATCAGACCTCCGATGCGGTCAGGTATCTGCGCTCAATTTATTATATCGGAATCGCCGAAGAGGCACTCGGTAATTTTCAGGCGGCTAAAGAAAAGTATGAAGAACTTCTCGGTTTCTGGGGCAATCCGGAGATCGAAATAAAAGAGATTGCCGATACACGGAAAAGGTTATCGGTAATTTAGATAATTAGATTATCCATTCAAAAAAAAGGCGCATCACTGGCGATTACCTGCTACTCCCACTCCACCGTCGCCGGGGGTTTGCTGGTTACATCATACAAAATCAAATCTATCTCGGACGAGAATTTTCGCTCGATTTCATCCACCAGTGAGACAATGACATCCGTTGAAATATCCTGACCGATAAACGCCGGCCGACCGGTCATATAATCGTTGGTCACAAAAGTCCGAATCGCCAGCGAAAGTTTGTTCGGTGAATCTTCGACAGAAATCGGCACCAGAACGGTCGGAATCTGGCTGATCGGAGGGACACTAAGTCTTTGGCTGACAATATAATCCAGCTCTCGAAGCAGGGCCAGATTATCACGGTTGATATACATCCGCCGCGCTTTGATCGGTTGTAAAATTTCTTTTTTATTCAAAATATAAGCGACCCGATTGATTCCTCGCACCTGATTCGGCAATTTTGTACCGATATAATAAACTTTTTCCCAATCCAGTTTGACGCCCTCGCCCCAGATCAGTGCCAACTGCCGATAACTCCGGTTATCACCTTGCACGCCAACCGAACGGATCGGCAGCACCGCCCCCGAATAACCGGCGTTTATCTTCGGAAAGAAGTCGTTGTACTTATCAAGTGTATCTTTATCGATTTCCTGATTGCCGTCATGACAGATCATCCTGATCGCCAGACCGGGCCCGGGGAACGGCTGACGTGAGGCGATACTTTCCTCGATGCCAAGCCTTCGTGCCACCTGGCGCACCTCATCTTTGTGCCAGTCCCAGTTGGTTTCAACTACCATACCGGCCGCTCGCGCCCGGCGTATCATCTCGACATCATTATGATGCGTTTTTATCTTGTGGGCAACACCGGAGACATCCGGGTTGCCGCTTTCGATAAGATCCGGGCGAAGCGTCCCCTGTGCCAGAAAGGTTTTATCCGGGTTTAAATTTAATCTGGTGGAAATATCTTTGATAACCTCAACAAAGATTTGCCCGATTATATTACGTTTTTCTTCGGGATCAGCGGTCGCCGTCAATGGTCCCAGTTTGCGGTCGTTTATATGAACGACACTGTCAAGAAAACGGGCCTCGGCATTTTCCCGAAGCAGATTATTCAAACCCAGATTTTCCAGTTGAGAGCAGATAATATCGCTTTCGTCTTTGCGCATCAGTCCATGATCGACATGCACCGCATATATCTTGTCTTTATCAAGCGCTTTCAAAAGCAGGGCCGCCGTCACCGCCGAATCGACACCGCCGCTGACCAGCACCAGCACCTGTCCGTTGCCAACCTGTTTTTTTATCTTTTCGACAGCCGTTTCGATGCGATCCTCTAGAATATAGTTGCCTTTCAGGTGACAAACAGTCCGAAGGAAATTTTCGAGGATTTTCATGCCGTTGACGGTCAGGTCGACTTCCGGGTGAAATTGTACCCCGTAAACAGATCGCTTTTCATCATAAATTGCCGCCGCGACATCACCCGATTCGGCACAGATTTTGAATCCGTCGGCCAATTTATCGACCGAGTCACCATGACTCATCAAAACTCTTTGTGAACCGACCAAACCCTCAAATAAGGGACAATCCGTTTTGACATCAATGACTGTTTCACCATATTCATTTCTTACTCCAGGCGAAACGATACCGCCGAAATGTTTGTTAACCAGATGCATCCCATAACAGATTCCTAGCATTGGTTTCTTTAATGAAAATATATCGGGATTGTATTCCACAGCATCACTCTCCCAGACCGACTTGGGTCCGCCGGAAAGAATGATACCATCAAAATCTTTTAATTTTTCGGGCGATATATTCAGAGGAAGAACTTCGGAGTAAACCGATAATTCCCTGACCCGACGGTCTATCACTTTGGTATACTGACCGCCGCAATCTAAAATAGCAATACTGTCGACACTTTTTTTTGTCATATCCTGACTTTCTCCATCAATTGGAGAATCCAAGAAACAACTTTTTTCTTTACTTGTCAACTATTGCTCCTCACCGAATCGATAACCGCTTTCATCGCGGCGATATGCTCCGGCGTCGTACCGCAGCAACCTCCGATAATCGACACCCCGATATCAATAAGTTCCCGACACGCTTCTGCCATAAATTCGGGCGTTTCGCTGTATGTCACGCAGTTGTCTATTATCTCCGGAAGTCCGGCATTGGATTGAATAATAACCGGCCGTGTCGCATATTTTTTAAATTCCCGGGCAACTTCGACCATCTTTTCGATACCATTACCGCAGTTGGATCCGATGATATCTGCCCCTGCGGCTGTTAATTGTTCGGCTGCTATTTTTATGTCGACCCCCATGATCGTATAAAAACCGCGCGGCGTCGAATCAAACGTCATCGTAGCCATGATTGGAATATCCTTCGAAACATCCCTTGCCGCTTTGATGGCAAGTTTGGCCTCACTCATGTCGGTCATCGTCTCAATTGTCAGCGCCTCGACCCCGGCCTCGATTAATGATTTTATCTGCCTTTTAAAACTGTAGTACATCTCTTTCGGTTCGATATTACCGTATGGTTTTAATAGTCGTCCCGAAGGTCCGACCGAACCGGAGACATATGCCTTATTTTTCGCGATTTTTTTTGCCGCTTCGACCGCAGCTCGATTGATCTCCTCAGTCTGTGTTTCAAGATTAAATCCGGCCAGTTTTAAGGCTGAACCGCCGAACGTATTGGTATGAATAATATCCGCTCCGGCCTGCAAATACTTCCGGGCAATATCTTCGATCAGACCCGGATTGATAAGGTTCATCTGTTCAAAGCAGTTGCCAATTTCGAGACCACGCTTTATCAACAGACTGCCCATCGCCCCGTCGGAAAGGAGGATTTCTCCTCTATTTATTTTATCCAACAACATTTCTGCCTAATTAATCTCCAGCAGATTTTTTACTTTTTCAACGGCATTTATACCATCATAGGCGTAGGCATCGGCACCGATACTTCGGGCATAATTTTCGTTCAACGGCGCCCCGCCGACAATCACTTTTATCTGGCCGGATAAGCCACGCTCGTTAATCAGATCGGTCACTTTTTTCATCATCGGCATCGTTGTCGTCAGAAGCGCTGAGAGACCGATAATTTTCGCCTTTGATGCGACGGCAGAATCGATAAACTTTACCGGAGGAACATCATTCCCCAAATCGATTATTTCAAAACCCGCCCCCTTGAGCATAATTCCCACCAGGTTCTTGCCGATATCATGCAGATCACCCTGCACCGTTCCCAGAACAACCCGCCCCAAAGTAGGGACATTACCCGCAATCAGATGCGGTTTTAAAAGATCCATTCCGACATACATCGCCTTGGCCGCCATCAACACTTCCGGGAGAAATATTTCATGCGCCTTAAATTTTTGCCCGACAACAGTCATGCCGCCTATCAGACCATCATCTAGGATTATCTTTATCGGTATCTGAATATCTATCGCCTGTTTCGTAAGTCTATAAACCTGTTCATTCTCACCCTTTAGAAGAGCCTCAGATATCTGACTTACTATATCCATTATTATAACTCCTGATGTAGACCGGAATCCTGTTCCATTATAACTTTCATTCGTGACAGACAACTCGGCGCCTGACAATCTCGACAAAATGGATAGGATGGTACAAACTGATGAATTCTTCGATTACCGATTATCATAACACCGGAAATTGATTTTATCGGCTTCATTAAAAAGCTGCTATTTAATGTTATCCCGATCTTTTCCGGCATAAGGTATTCAAATAATTTCTTCTGACCTGAAAGATGCCAGCCGCAATAGCCCGGACTGTATCTTACAACTGCATCTTTTTTTGTTATTTTATTATTATCACGCAGTTTTTTC
>CAZJLX010000186.1:0-3656 GCA_964546545.1 uncultured Ignavibacteriaceae bacterium
GTGGGATGATCCTTTTCCCCACCCATATAACCAACCTGAGTAGATATAATTCCCTCCTCCTGTTGAAGATAATATTCCACTCCCCAGAAACAACCGCCTGCAAAATAGGCCTTTTCATATTGAACTTCTTTTTCAGCCGGTTGGAAGATCATCGAAATTGAATTGACGCAGTGGCGGATATTTTTATCAGTGAAGCCTTCACCTTCAAAGATATGCCCAAGATGTGCCCCACAATTATTACATAAGATTTCGGTTCGGTTGCCATCGGCATCGGTCTGGCGTTTAACTGCACCCTTTATTTCATCATCAAAACTGGGCCATCCGCAGAAAGAATCAAATTTATCGTCCGATGTATACAGCGGCGCTCCGCATCGCTTACAGAGATAGAGTCCTTTTTCCTTATTATTAACATATTTACCAGAGAATGGACGTTCGGTGCCTTTATGCAGGATAACCTGTTCTTCTTCCGGCGTCAGTTTATTATATTCCGTATTGGTTTGCATTTTATCTTCCCCGGATTTAACCTGTTTAACATCAATAATCAACTGGAAAACGACCAGCAAAACGATTGCGGCGACGATAATATAGTCAGCCTTAACGCGGCGCATCATTTGCCCAATATTTTTCATAACGGCTGTAGAACATCAGAAATGAATATATTGTTCCAATTTTTCAGGTTTTTTAGTCGGCTTTAAATCAAATCCAAAATAACGGCCAACCTAATCGTTCACCTATTGACAGCTTATTATAGTTTTATTTAAATTCCAAACAGATCGTCACTAAAAAAAAAGGAGTTAATTATGGCCAGGGTGATAAGTTCCGTAGAATATTATTACGCCACGGTCGAGGATAGACCGGGCGAGGGTCGCAAAATGCTGGAGTATCTAAGCGCTCACGGAGTTAATCTTTATGCTTTTACCTCCTTTCCGATCGGCAAGGGGCGCTCCCAATTGGATTTTTTCCCGGATAATCCAAAACTGCTTTTAAATGTATCGGAGGAGGCGGAAATACCGCTGGTTGGTCCTAAAAGAGCTTTTTTAATTCAGGGCGATGATGAGCCGGGTTCTCTCATTGAGTATCATCTGCTTCTGGCCGATGCGGGGATTAATGTCCATGCCGGAAATGGGGTTGTCGATGGTACCGGACGATTCGGTTATGTCCTTTGGGTTGAGGCGGAAGACTATGACCGCGCCGCCGAAGTGCTGGGCGTGGATTAAAAGTTGATCATGTTGTCGGTTGGCGATAACTACCACCTTCCCTGGTGACTGTTAAGGGATCTTAAAATTAAAATAGCCGAATGCATAATCTTATTTAGACAAGCCAAAACCTGAACTCCGACTATTCGTGCCTTATATAATCAGGCACTGGTTCTTTATTATTCGCGGCCTTTGGGGCAGATTCGGTTGATATTAAAAAGACCGCTGACACCGGCGACCAGGGAATCGTTATTATCAGTATTATCTCGAATGAGCAGAATATTCCCCGGAGAACCGAAAATATAAATATGGATACCTTTCGGAAGGGAATCTCTCTGGTTGAACTATCATCCAAATTCTATTGTTTCCAATCGTAAATTCCTGCTTTTTTTGTCTATTTTTCGTATAGTCTAAAAAGTCGTATTTTAATAAAATGGAAGGTTTATAAATGATTGATTTTTCTTTTACTGAAAATCAGCTTGCGGTTCGGGATATGGCCCGCGAAGTGAGTCAAAAAGTGGTTGTTCCTCATATTGCCGAATATGATCGTAAACAGATGCCGAATCCTGAACTAATCCCGGCTATGGCCGAGGCCAATCTTTTAGGCTTTTGCATACCGGAAAAATACGGCGGACTCGGTATGGATTATATCTCTCTCGGTCTGGCCTGTGAGGAGATGGAATATGGTGATACCGCCGCCCGGGTGATTCTGTCGGTTCATATAGGCCTGTTTGAACTTCCGGTTTTGACCTGGGCCTCGGAGGATCTAAAAGATAGATATTTGACTCCCGCCGCAAAGGGCGGAAAAATTGCCGCCTTTGGTCTGACCGAACCGGCGGCCGGATCGGATGTGATTGGAATTCAAAGCACGGCGGCCAAAGATGGCGAGGGCTATATTTTAAACGGTGAAAAGATGTGGATATCACTGGCCGATACGGCCGATTATTTTTTAATATTCGCCTGGACCGACCTGGACAAGAAAAAGGCGCGGGATCACGACGGTCTGTCATGTTTTATAGTTGAACGTGGATGGGACGGGGTTACCACCGGATCAATACATGGCAAACTGGGCGTTCGTTCCGGAAATACCGGCTGGATATCCTATCAGGATGTTAAAGTCCCGGCTGAAAATCTGGTTCACAAAGAAGGGGCCGGATTTAAAATCGCCATGTCCTGCCTGGATCAGGGTCGTTATACGGTGGCGGCCGGTGCATGCGGCTTAATCCGTGCCTGCCGTGACGCCAGCGTCAAATATTCCAAAGAGAGACAGACTTTCGGGTCTGATATCGGGCACCATCAACTGGTCAAACAGATGATAGCCAAAATGGAAGCGGGTTATGAATACAGCCGTTACCTGTGGATGAAGGCGGGCTGGCGGAAAAATATGGGTCTTCCCTCGACAAGAGCCACATCGCTGGCCAAATGGATATCATGCCGCGAAGCCGAAGCGGCAGCGGCTGATGCGGTGCAGGTACACGGAGCATACGGTTTCAGCGATGAATACCCGGTCGAGCGGTTTTATCGTAATTCCAAAGGGGCCTCAATATATGAAGGCACGCGCGAGGTTCATACGCTGATGCAGGCCGATTATGCGCTTGGATTGCGGGAAGAAAAGGAATCGGAGAGGCAATTACCGAAGATTACTTCGCATTAATTCGGTCTACGTATTGATTATCAGCTTAAAGCCTTTGCCATGCACATTGATAATTTCGATTCGACGATCATCTTTGAGATATTTACGCAGGCGGGAAATAAACACATCCATACTGCGGCCGGAAAAATAGGAATCCTCCCCCCAAATCTCTTTAAGGGCCAGATTTCGTTCAAGAGTTTTATCTCGATACAGACAAAGCAATCTTAGAAGTTCCGATTCTTTCGAAGTCAGGTTGTATTTCTCTTTTATTCCATTAAGTGTCTGTGACCGGCTGTCAAAATTGTAATTACCTATTTCAAACAAAGTCTCCCCGTCTTTTTTATAGAAAGGTTGAGACCTTTTTAAAATAGCCTTGATTCTTAGAAGCAATTCCTCAACACTGAAAGGTTTGGTGATATAATCGTCGCACCCAATTTTAAAGCCCTCGATTTTATCCTGCTTTAATGATTTCGCTGTCAGGAAAATCAATGAAATCTGTTTATCGAGTTGACGGACCTTACGGGCGAAAGTGAAACCATCCATTTTGGGCATCATGACATCAATTAGACAAAGATCGAATCCTCCCTGCTCAAAAGCGGCAAAACCATCTTCGCCATTGGTCGTTAAAGCAACCTCATAATCATTCATCTGAAGATGTTCCTGGATTATCAATCCGAGATTAGGATCATCTTCCAGTAAAAGAATCCTAGCCATCTGCCGCCTCATGATTTTTTAAATTAGCCTGAGGGAAATAAAGCTCCACCTGACTCCCCTCGCCGAATTTGCTCTTAATCCCGCTCTTCTGCGGGCTGTGGACGAGCTCGGTT
>CAZJLX010000186.1:3666-5521 GCA_964546545.1 uncultured Ignavibacteriaceae bacterium
GGCCATCGTGAGCCTCGGTCATTAATTTAACATAACTTAGCCCAAGTCCGAAACCTTTGACGTTATGTATATTGCCCGAAGGAACCCGGTAATATTTATCAAATATCTTTTTTAAATCTTCGCCTTTGATACCGATACCGCCATCACGGATGTGAATATAAATTCCGTCATTTTCATTTCCGGTCGTTATTGAAATGACCGGCTTATCCTCGGAATATTTATTGGCATTATCGAGAAGATTTTTAATAATACCGCCAAGATGCAGACGATCGGCATATAAAGTGCTATTTTTCGCATTAAGAAAAGTCGCAATTCGGCCGCCTCGCTTTTCGACCTGAAGAGAAATTGCCGCGACCGCATCGTTTATTACTTCATGCAAATCGACATTTTCTCTTTTTAGTTCAAAATCACCCTCTTCAAGGGCCGCCATCTGAAGTATCTTTTCTGCCTGTCGGCGCATCCGTAAATTTTCATCCAAAATCATCTTAGAATAACGAGTAACCTTGTCTTTGTCCGGCAGGACATCGGGACGCATAATCGCTTCGGAGGCCAGCGCCACAGTCGAGATCGGCGTTTTGAATTCATGGGTCATATTATTCACAAAATCAATCATCAGCGCCGCATTTCGTTTTTGTCTTATAATTATTTTCAAGGTATAGATAAAACAGAAGATAATAATCAGAGTAAACAGGATATTGGATACCAGCATCGGGCCGATCTGTTTCCAGATAAAAATCTCGCCGTCGGGAAAATAAAGAATTAAATCGGATTCCGACGTAAATATGTCATGAGGAAACAGGCGGACGCGAAAATCGGAATCCCGAAGTTCTTTTAAAAACGCTGTATTAATTGGCCACAGAGAATCATTATTATTGATGTTTACACCAAATATATAGTCAAGATCGATTCCAGCCTGTTTAAGATTAAAACCAATAAGCGAGTCGAGAATTGTCGTATCAATCCGCTTTTCGATTGGAATTACTTCGGAAACCCAGAGGCGGCTGACCACCTGCCGGACAAAATCAGTTTTGCCGGCATCATTCGAAAGTTTTTGCAGATCATCAATTTCAAGGGTATCGCCGGATACGGCAATAACCGCGCCGGTATCCTTCAATATTTTTATTATATGAGGTCTCTTGTCCGCCTGGCTGCTATTATCATCAAGATTAGGCCTTTTAATAAATCGCATCGAATCGGTAGCAACGGTATCAACCGAAAGGCCGGTATCATACAATCTTAATTCGGCTTTAATTTCGTATGAATGACCTTGTCCGCCTTTTCTGATAGGATTGGAATCATCCGGAAGAAGATCAACCATTCGATGCTGGTTACCACCCAGACTATCATCAATGACCGAAGTAAAGACCGACAAGCCGGTCAAGTTTGAATCTTCATTAATCATTTCACAGGCAGCCATAATTGCTTCATTGGTTTCAAAAGATTCAGCGACATCACGCATCACAGACAGAACATCACTGCGAAAAGTCTGTTCCTTAAGCTGCATCGAGCTTTTTAACAGATTAACCTGAAGAAATACCAGGCCCGAAAGTGCCAGGAATAACAGGGCGATAATAATTCCAACTGTCCGTTTTGATAGTGCCATAATCTAATATACGCTTATATTTTAAATAAATCACCCGGTTTAACAATTGTTAACATTTGATAACATCACTTAACTATCCATAAGGCAACATATTAGTTATAAATCATGTAAGACAAACCGAGGAAATTAATTAAAAAAACAAGGAGAAAAAAATGAGACGGCAAAAAAACAGAGTCAAAACTCCGATGGCACTTCTGGGAATTTTATTTCTGGCAATTTTCACCGTGTCCATCAGTCAGGCGCAGCAAATGC
>CAZJLX010000187.1:0-5462 GCA_964546545.1 uncultured Ignavibacteriaceae bacterium
ACGATTAAAACACCTATGTATGATTCTGATGGCTCCCTGATCGGAGTGCTGGGTATCGGCCGGGATATAACTCAACGTAAGCGGGCGGAAAATGACCTCGCCGCGGAAGTAATGCGTCGGCGTATTCTCATCGATCAATCCCGGGATGGCATTGTTGTTCTCACGCAGGATGGTGGTGTACATGAATCTAATCGACGATTTGCCAAGATGCTTGGCTATTCTCCGGAGGAAATCAGTCACCTCCATGTGTGGGATTGGGAGTATCAGTTTCCGCCTGAGACATTACGGGAGATGATTAAGAATGTCGATGAAAAGGGAGATTGCTTTGAAACGAAACACCGTCGTAAGGATGGCAGTATCTACGATGTCGAAATAAGCACCAATGGGGCTATGTTTGAGGGAGAAAAATTGATTTTCTGCGTCTGTCGCGATATCACCGAGCGGAGGCTGGCTGAGGGAAATCAGAAACAACTCACTCATGAATTAGGCGAGCGGGTTAAGGAACTGAAATGCATGTATTCGGTGTCTCAGGCGATTAGAAGTAATAAGTCTATTGAGAAAATCTTCGAGGATGTAGCCAGGCTGATTCCACAGAGCATGCAATATCCTGAAGTTTCCTGTTGCAGAATTCATATAAATGGCAAGAATTTTATCTCTGAGTCTTTTGAACAAACAGGTCAGAGAATAACAACCGATTTAAATACAGAAACCGGGCAAGATGGATCGATTGAAGTTTTTTATAAGGAAAACTCCCCTGAAAGAAATGGCGGACCGTTCCTGGCCGAAGAACAAAACTTGATTGATGGAATCGCCCGAGTCCTAAGTGAAGCAGCTTTAAGATTCAATTCTGAAAGATTGGTCGAAGAAAGTGAAGCAAGGTTCAGGGCAATTAGCGCCTCAGCAAATGATGCCATTATCATGATCGATAATAATGGAAGTGTATCGTACTGGAATGCCGCAGCGGAAAAAATGTTCCAGAGGCAGGCAGATGAAGTTCTCGGTAAAAACTTCCATAAATTGTATGTTCCTCAAAGATATCATGACAAGCATTCAAGCGCGTTTATAAATTTTCAAAAGGATGGTCAAGGCGCCGCTATTGGAAAAACTCTTGAACTGACTGCTTTGCGAAAAGATGAAACAGAATTCCCAGTAGAGCTATCGCTTTCAGGTGTTAGGCTAAATGATACATGGCACGCCATCGGTATAATTCGGGATATCACTAAGCGCAAAAAATTCGAAAAAGAGTTGCGGGAAAATGAGGAAAAATTCCGTACTCTTTTTGAATCTTCCACTGATGCTATAATGCTTCTCGACAAAAAGAGTTTTATCGACTGCAATAATGCGACTTTAAAGATGTTTGGTTGCCATAGTAAAGAGGTATTTTGCAGCAAACATTTGGCGGATTTGTCACCGGATAATCAGCCATGCGGTACAAATTCGACGACTTTAGCAAATGAACGTATAATCACCGCTTTGCAAACAGGCCACAGTTGTTTTGAATGGACACACAAGAGATTTGATTCAGATGAAGTTTTTCCCGCCGAAGTCTTACTCGACGCAATGGAACTGGAAGGCAAAAAAATCCTGCAGGCCGTGGTCCGTGATACCACTAAGTGGAAAAAGACTCAACGGGAACTCTCCGAAAGCGAAGCACGATTCCGACTTGTCGCAAAGTCAGTGAGCGACTTGATATACGAATGGGATATGGCTTCAAACCGCCTGGAATGGTTCGGAGACATAGATAGCGCTCTCGGCTATGAACCGGGTGAGTTTCCGAAAACATTTGAATCATGGATTGAACAGATTCATCCCGATGACCGAAATAGAATTCAAAACTCGAACCAATTGCATCTGGATTCAACCGCTCCGACTTCTGAGGAGTACCGCATTCAAACCAAGCATGGCTCGTGGCGATATTGGGTTGACCGGGGTGTCCCTATCCTGGACGAATCAGGAAAACCTGAAAAATGGATTGGAGCCTGTATCGACGTCACCGATTACAAACAGGCCGAATCCTCATTGCATGAAAATGAAGAGAGGATACGTTCAATCCTTGAAACCATACCTGATTGTATTCTCAATGTAGACCGCGAGGGCAAAATCACTTTCAGCAATCGAGCGGTACCAGGTTCCCCGAGCGTTAAGATAATTAACACAAGTATCTACGAGGTCATGCCGCCGGAATATCATCAAGAGTTTCGGGAAACCCTGGAAAAGGCTTTAGCCGGGGGGAGAGTTGTCGAATTGGAAACATCGACTACCGTCGCCGGTTCTGATTATAAGATATGGAACCTGAACCGCATTGGGGCGGTGCGAAAAGATGGTAAAATTATCGGCGCTACAATAGCTGTAATCGATATCACTGAGCGTAAAAATGAAGAAAAAGAGCGTCAAACGCTTGACATGGAGATGAACCAGGCTCGAAAACTTGAGGCCGTAGGATCACTGGCGGCCGGTATTGCCCACGAAATAAATACTCCGATTCAATTCGTCGGGGATAATATTAATTTCCTGTCCGACTCTTTTAAATCATTGATATCTCTTATTGAGGCTTATGATATCCTTTGGCAAAAAGCTAATGTCGGAGCCAGCATAGTCACGCTTGATCCTGAGAAAATCGAAGCTGAAGAAAAGGCCGATATTGAGTACATAAAGGAAGAAATTCCGGCTGCTATCGAACAGACGCTTGAAGGTGTACAACGGGTCGCGAAAATAATCCGCGCAATGAAAGATTTTGCCCATAGTAGTCAGGGAACGAAGGCCATGTCAAATATTAACGAAATGCTTGAAAGTACACTGACGGTGGCTCGAAATGAGTTAAAATATGTGGCCGATGTCAAAACCGAATTTGACCCGAGATTGCCCGATATTGAGTGTATCCGCGATGAATTAAACCAGGTCTTTCTTAACCTGCTTGTCAATGCCGCCCACACGATTGCCGATGTCGTCGGCGACGCGTCGGCAGGCAAGGGTACAATCACAGTGTCCACTCAACTGGAAAACGACAGCGTTATCGTTAAAATCAGCGATACCGGCAAGGGGATTCCTCAGTCGATTCAAGACCGTATCTACGATCCTTTCTTTTCGACCAAAGATGTCGGGAAAGGTTCCGGGCAGGGTCTGGCAATTGCCAGAAAAATTATAGTAAAAAAACATGAAGGTAGTCTGGATTTTAAATCTGAGGAAGGTAAGGGTACAACCTTTATTATCCGTCTGCCGATTACTATTCATGAGGTTGTGGAAGTGTAAAATAAAATGCTTGCTTTGGATCACCAGCCCGCGATTACGCTGGAAATTCAATTGGAAATCGCCGAGGGCGATGGGGTCGAAGATATCAAGAGCGTGGCATGATATGGCGCCATATTCGTTGAGGATGCGCCGGTCGACACCGCGGCAATTGATTCGGCATAGAAATAGAAAATGGGGGCTCTATGACTGAGAAGAAACGAATATTATTTGTTGATGATCAGCCAAATATTCTGGCTGGCATGCGGCGTATGCTTCATGTTATGAAGGATGAATGGGAAATGACATTTTGCGAAAGCGGGAAAGAAGCTCTTACGATTATGGATAAGCAAACGTTTGATCTTATTATCTCTGATATGATGATGCCGGAAATGAATGGTGCCCAACTGCTGTCGGAAGTTGCCAAACGCTATCCGGGGATGGTTCGTTTCATATTGTCAGGCCATTCGGATAGAGAGCTGATTCTGCAATCGGTCGGAAAGGCTCATCAATATATCGCCAAACCGTGTGATTCCGATATGCTGAAGCATTATATAAATAGTTCTTTCGGGCTTCATCATATACTTTCCAACCATGAATTACATGCCCGGATTGCCTCGATAAAAACATTGCCAAGCCCCCCCGGTATCTATAATGAAATCGTACGTGAACTTCAGTCGGAAAATGCTTCGATTGAGACTCTTGCCAAATTGATTAGCAAGGATATCAGTCTAAGCGCAAAAATCTTACAAATCGTCAATTCAGCGTTTTTCGGACTGCCTCAGCACGTCGAAAGTGTAAAACAGGCCGTGAACTATTTGGGGCTGAATACCGTTCAGGGGCTGGTGCTCACCGCAGGCGTTCATGATCAATTAAAGGATTCCGGGATACCCAAACCGGCGCTGGAAACAATCTTCAATCATAGCATGGCCGTAGGCAATTATGCCAAGATAATTGGCACTGAAGTCGGATTACTTCAGCGGGATTCTGAAAATGCGTTGATTGCAGGTTTGTTGCATGATGTCGGCAAATTGATCCTGCTGGCCAGTTTCAAAGAGGAGATGAAAGCCGTCGCCGGATTGATACAGGAAAAATCACTGCCGCGACACATAGCGGAAAAAGAGATTCTTGGAGCACACCACGGCGAAATCGGAGCTCACCTGCTTTCTTTGTGGGGATTACATGATCCGGTTTTGGAAGCTGTAATGTTTCATCATGATCCGCAGCAGACAAAGCAACCAGCGAGGAATATACTCTTGGCCGTTTATATAGCTAATGTGATTGATAATTGCAGACCGAGTGACAGCGATGAGTTACTGTCCGCTCTGGATACCGAGTATCTTAAGGCTCTTGATCTTATCGATCAAATACCTCATTTACTTGACGGCCTCCAGATAGAAGGCATCAAAGAAAGGGTAACGCAATGACCAGAATGTATATGGAACAAATCCTGATCGTGGATGACGAAAAGAACCTGCTGGCTGGATTGGAACGGCAGCTTCGCGGATCGTTCAATATTGTAACTGCCGAAGGCGGCCTGAATGGATTACAGGCGTTGCATGAGAACGGACCATTTGCGGTCATCATCTCCGATATGCGTATGCCGGAAATGAACGGAATTCAGTTTCTGGTGAAGGCGAGTGAATTATGCCCGGATGCAGTTCGTATGATGCTGACAGGCAATGCCGATTTGGAAACCGCAATGCATGCCTTAAACGAAGGTAATATCTTTCGCTTCCTGACGAAGCCGTGCCAGAAAGCAACGATGGAATGGGCGTTGGAGGATGGGATAAAACAGTATCGATTGATAGTGGCCGAGCGTAATCTGCTTGAAAACACACTCAAAGGGAGCGTTCAGGTCCTGGCGAGTATTCTGGAACTGGTAAATCCTCTCGCTTTCAGCAGAACTTCCCGTATTCAGAGCTATGTTAGCCAAATATGCCAGCGCCTGAATATTAAGGATATCTGGCAATATGAATTAGCTGCCATGCTTTCGCAAATAGGTTGTGTCGCTGTACCGTCGGATACTCTGTCCAAAGTATATGCTGGCAGTACTCTGTCTAAAGAAGAACGACAAATGTTTAACGATCATCCTCTACTCGGCAAGCAACTGCTCGCCAATATACCCAGACTTGAAAAAGTATCGGAAATGGTTTCCGGTCAATTGAAGGATCTTGGCGGGACGGCTCTCGATGCCGATGAATTGTCCTTTGATCTGGGATTACTCGGAGCGCAAA
>CAZJLX010000188.1:0-5458 GCA_964546545.1 uncultured Ignavibacteriaceae bacterium
TGGAATATTAATTTTGTCATCGCAGACTCCTTCCGCAATAAATTAACTCCGCTAATTGGAAAATATCCGGGGCGGAGTTTGGAATCTGCTGTCAGCTTCCGTTTTCCTACGCCGGCATTATCCGGATCAGGTTAGGGGGTATAATCTCAGGCGATAATTATTACGCCACCCCCAACGGAGCACATATCTTTTCAGTAATTTACGAATATAAACGCCTAAAAATCAAGCCTTTTTTACGGTATTTGTTGAACATTCATATTTCAATTGTTTATATACGTATAATAATGAAACATCAAATTGGTCAATAGCAGAAGGTATATATATGCTTCGATTACTCGGACCGTTTATTGTCAGTGTTCTGATTATAATTATTCTTTCGCTGATAAATATATTACTTCTGAAATATCTCAATAAAATCTGGTGGCAGAGAAAGCTTATCAGAAAAATCGCCTGGCTTCTTCCTGTCGCGGGAGTCATTGCCGCCTCTATCTGGGGAACCAGCTATATAACCAAAACTATCTGGCTGTCCGATATCGGCGCCATTTTAACCGTTATCGTTCTGATTACTCTTCTGGCGTTAATTATATCTCTCCCCTTTTCCGGTATTATTAACAGCCTTAATCGCTGGTCTTTAAAAAGGTCAGAACGAAAGAATCAAGAAAACTTGCCCGGATTTTCATCCGATCGGCGAAAACTTATAACGGCCGGCGCTGCCCTTTTCCCGATCGCCGCCCTTTCCGCTGGCGGCGCGGGCATTTCCGGCGGTTCCGATCCGGCCCGGGTCTATCTTCGCAAAATACAGTTCGCTAATCTGCCTCCCCAGCTTGAGGGCCTGAGAATATTTCATATGTCGGACGCCCATCTGGGAATATATCGCACTCTTGAGGATATCGAAAATCTGATGGCCGAAGCGGAATCGTTTAAGCCGGATATGACTCTATTCACCGGAGATACTTCGGATAAACTTGAGATTCTGCCGGATATGTTGAAGATTATTTCTTCGATGAAAAGCAGATTCGGCGCTTTTGGCTCACTCGGCAATCATGAATATTATCGCGGACTTCCCGAAGTTCTTTCGGCTTACGATAAAAGCGACGTGGTCCTCTTTCGCAGTTCCGGTTTCAGCTTTAATATCGGCGGCCGGACTTTATATCTGGCCGGTTCCGATGATCCGGTGCGGATGGGAATCAATGTCAATCCTTTTCTGGAAAAATCTATCACCGCCGCGCTCGACGGGGCACCATCGGATGCTTTTTATATCCTGATGTCGCATCGACCGGAAGCGCTTGATATTGCTGCCCGAAAGGGTATTAATCTGACTCTTGCCGGGCATACGCATGGCGGCCAGGTTGGTATTGGCGGCCATTCTTTCTGGCAGATATTCGCCCATGATCGTTATCTTTGGGGTGAGTATGCTATCGGCGATAAAAAGATGTATCTGTCATCCGGAATCGGCCACTGGCTGCCATTCCGGCTCGGATGCCCTCCCGAAGCCCCCGTAATTGAATTAACGGCAAAGAGTTAACAACGCCGACAGAAAAGCCTATAATTTAATCGGTAATTTGCCGAAATATAATAATAAATAATATTAATATACGTATTTCTTTGTATAAGAAGATAGCCTGTAAAATATAACAAAATGCCTTATGGCGGGAGGATAAAATGACCAAGGAAATTAAAAGAAATACCTGGTCGAAGTTTTTTAAAAAGTTCAGCGACAATAATCGCTTCCGGAAGATTAATGTCTCGGTCAAGCAGAACGATAATTATGAGGACTGGAAAACATTTGAGGTTCCCTTTATGGGAATGATGCTGGAAAAGAAAGGTCGTCTTATCGATGGCCTGCAGCTTTTTTCGGGCTGGTGGGATGGCGATCAGGTCGCTCGCCCGCTGTACTCTTTCAAGAGCCCAGATAAGATCATTCTGGAAAAAAATGAAAATGGTGACGACTGGCGGTTGATGCTTTGGACCAGCGATGGAGTCGAGGCATCGATTGAACTGATGGGTGTCAAAAATCCTGATTGGGTGGTTGAAAAGGTCGCTTATTCGTTGTACGAACGACGCGGATATACGCATGGTCAGGATGCCAATGACTGGTTTGAGGCCGAACGCCGGGTCCATGAGGCGGAGGAGACACTGGTCTGAGCTAAATCAATTCCGAAAGGCGGCCGCTGGCCGCCTTTTTTTATAAAAGGGCCGGAAGTCACTGAATATTCTGACCTGCTTCTGGCTATTTCAAATCAGCCAGCTTGACTGCTGCAATAAGTGCTTCAGAAGATCCGACAATTCGACTCCTATGTCCTTTGCCAATTGTATCTTCCACAATTACTATGCTTCCGGGGCCAAATCGCCTGATCGCACCATCAGAAGTCTCTGCTTCAATCTCCCCGGATAAATAGAAATGAATTTGACGATACGGCGCCGGGTGCCAATCGCCATACCAATCCTCTGATCCTCTCAGTAATGAACAGGATTCAACCGATCCGAAATCTGCTAAATCCAGTGGTGGAGCGGGCGGTGCGAAATCAATAGACTTGAATGTTACCTTAACATCTTCAAAATGCGATTCACCATTATTATCAGAATATAGTCGTGTGCAATTCATGATCGCCGCCCTCATGCCTTTTAGGGTTGACTATTGGCCGGCGGTGGCGGGAAGAAGCCAAGCTGCGAGAGCATCGCGACATTATCCCAAGTCACCCAGGTCTCGGCGACTTTTCCATCTTCAAAGCGCTGGATAATGATATTGACGCATGTGAATTTCTTACCTGATGCAGGTAGTCCGCCCATCGGACCGGTTTGAGTGCCTTTCATTGTTGTTACATAGGCGACTTTGTCACTGTCAGCCATAATAACATCAAACGTCTCACTGTAATCTGAGACGGCCGAGATAAAATCCCCCACAAAGGCTTTAAATTGCTTACTGCCATGTATCTCCTGCAGTCCCGGAGGCATCGCCTGACAATGCCTGACATAATTCGGAGCCAGAACTTCATCAAGGACATCTATGTTCCCTTTGGCCATCTCAGCATGAATATATTTTATCTTGGCGATATTCTCTTTTTCCATTTTTTTAAAATCCTCATTCTGGGCACAGCTTATCAGCAATAGCATTACCATACATACTAACGAGAAAAAAACAACCATTGTTCTGTTCATGGATTCCTCCTTGTCAGTGAATTTGTAATAGAATATCAATTTTGTGATTTAGATTCAATAAAAATATTCCCCCTTTTGAGAATACCACATCACGGGTGCCCTGCAGCTTGTCTTTGATCCTGAATAAAATGAAAAGCCGTGTGATCGTAACGAAGCGCGAAAAGGTGCCACCGCTCCAAAATGGCTTTGTTTCGTCACATGAAATAATTTTTTTCTCCTCCAACATTAATATACATTCGCGAAGCAAAAAAACGGGCGACTGCCCCAAATGGCTTTGTTTCGTCAGAAAAAGGTTTTTCGGACTTTCAAATTGGTTGTGAATTTGCGATCTCTTTGTATTTTAAAAGGTTATGGTTTTGAGTAAATGGCTTTGTTTTCAAAGTATTATTCAAATAAAATAAATATTGAAATGATTGATTACGCAAAATTCTGCCTTTGTTTGTTTACCAAAAGCGCCTATGTCAAATCAACACCGGTCTTGATGCTTTTTTAAAATGGAAAGTCATAGGTCACTTATTGACCAATCGAAAGAATCACGTTACAAATCGCCGCATAATAAATTTAAAAAGACAATATCCCCGGTTTCGACGGGCTCAAAATCGGTGGTTGCTATTTATCCAGGCGCTACTTCTTCGCAATTTATCGTTTCTAATTCCCTTAATTCGATCGCGGAAGGTTTGCTATATGCCAGCACCAGCAATTTATCCCCCTCCTTTAGTCTGTAGAAAGTATTCTCTCTTTCATTTATCCTGTCATCGTCAGATTCATATCTTTTCGGATTGGTTATTAAATGCACTTCGCCCTCGCCATCGATCCGCTGGAGACCGACTGGGATAATTGGATTATCTGCCTCCCTTGATACTATTCGCGAAGCCAGCTCCGGAAATGGCATACCGCTACCGGCAAGCGGTGTAATATCGATTAAGTACAATTCATTGCCGGCATTGAAACAGAGCAAGTCTTTATAGAATCCGGTCAATCCTTCAATAATGGTCGCCTGCGCAAGCAACAGTGTTCTAAGGTGGGCTCCGCCTATGATATCGACAGTTCCTGGAAACTTCCGGGCGATATTCTCAACAGTATAGGTATTGCGGATGTTTTTCAATTCGATTACCACATGAATTCTTTTATTGCTTCCGCTTTTAACCTTCCATCGTCTTTGCTTCCCGTCGAAGTCGGCCTCGACCAATGCCTGGATGGCCATCAGCGATCTGAGTGACTTCTCATCAGCCAATTTGCCTTCCCGATCATCAGCCATAATCAGTATAGTCCTCGCCTTAAGTATATTGGCATTCTCCAGACATTTTTCATCAGTCGTATCTCCCAAGCTGAAATAAACATTATGAAAATCGGTAAGGCCTATTTCTTTCGACAACTGCTCTTCGGATTTATCCGGTGCCACTTTTTTATCATCGGTGACAACCACGACAACATTTTCCCCTGAATTTCCCGGATCCGATGAATGTATTTGACGGATTACTTCCAGTGCCCTGATATTCCAATTCAAAATTACGAAATGATTTGCTTGACTCTGCGGCATTTTCCTCTCCCTTTTTAAAATTCCAGACGTTATGACCCCCGTGATAAAGGCACTCAATCCAAGGCCGGCAATAAGCAATAAGATGGCGGAAAATCTTCCTTCGGTTGTTACCGGCGCTCTACCGCCTAACTTATTTGTCAGATAAAGGACTGTTGACCACATCGTTTCATATAGACTGCCGAAATTCTCATTAACCCGATTTTCGACAAAATGAATGATGATTGTTGTTATGACACACGCAATAAAAACGAAACAAGCCAGCCTAAAGTACGGCCAATAGTAAAACCTTTTAAATAATTTATTAAAACGATACTTAAACAGGTATATGAGAACCAATATAATGAAAATGATAATCAGCAACTCGCCTATGATATAATAAATAGAATAGTCGGATCGACTATAGTCTTGCTTATTATAATAATATCCCGAAGCGATATTAATGTCCTTTTGGTACAGGGTCATATCTCCCTGCAATTTTTCAATAGCGACATAATCAACGGCCAGAGGTACTATATAGGCAAGTTTGGCGACCAGGCTGTCTGCCATATTGCGGGATGTAACCAACACGACGGGAGTCGATATTGTCGCGACGTCTGAATTCTGATCTCGGTATGTACCGGCCGGGATATTTTCAACCTCCAATATTCCGAGCCTCTCCAGCCTGTTTTCCGCTCCCAAATGACGGATACTATTTCTGTCCAGAGAAAACAGGCGGCACTTAGTGGAATTCATTAAATCATTGATCACTTTGTTGCCGAT
>CAZJLX010000189.1:0-5443 GCA_964546545.1 uncultured Ignavibacteriaceae bacterium
TGCCCTGCTTTTTAATTCGGTAAATCATTGCCGAATCCGGTTCCAATTCTGCCGACCCTGTCGCCTGAAGTTTTTTCCCGAATCCGAAAAGGCCCAACTCATTCAGATCAATCCTGTCATTTAAAATATTAATTTTAGTCCTTACCGAATCGAGCGATATACTATCAATCAGCAGACCGGTAACAATACCGGCCACTTTTATCGCCGGTTTATTCTTTGTACCATTAAAATTCAGTTCAAAGTCGAGAGTACCATTAAAGTCAAGACTGTCGTTAAAATGGTTGATAATCGGGAAGACGTCAATATCCTCCCCGGCAATATCTAATGTATAGTTGGTGCTATCTTTCAAATCACATTTTGTTTTAATCATTCCGGTTTTACTAAGGATACCCGTCGAATGGTCAGCATCATTTGGCAATGTGTCAGATTGTAAGGCTTTATCTTTGGAAAATAACTGCATGTCCAAACTGCCGAGATAATCCTGAATATTAAATATACCATTAATTTTCACCCACAGGTCGTCAATGAATAGATTTGATGAGTCAATAATGACATTCGGCCCGTCAAGAATCATCGATGAATTTAAAGAATCGAGATAATACTGAAGATAACCGGCCGACTCTATGCTCAAATCAATAACGCCCGTCAGATTCCCCGGCGTTCCCTTAACAGAGCCTCGATAAGCGGCCTTGCCGAAAAGCGAATCAATAAAAAAGGGTGATGTTTTCGAACCGTGGGTTTCCATCGCCCCCTGAAAAAACGCGTCACTGACGGATAATCCGGGATTATCATAGGTGGCCAAAACATAAAGCGTATCAATCGGTATATTTTTGTATTTGGCATGACGAACTACAGCTTCGGCCTTCAGCCTCGGGCGGTCAACAGTCCCTGAAATATCTCCGGAGAGATTGATATTTCCTGATAAATCAGTGATGTTAAACATTCCGGCCAACGATTCGATTTCGGCAATATCGACGCGATACGTTCCATCAAGAGAAGAATCGTTAATAAAAACATCAGCCTTAACTTTAAACAGTTCATGATTGACATCCAGCGACAAATTATTATTCAAATAAATCGCTGACACATCAATATCCGGAAGAGATTGCTTTTCAAAAGAGAGTTGCGACAAGCGTACATCTGTCTGCATGATATAGGTGCTGTAATCCAAACCGGATCCATCCAGAGATAAACCGCCGTTTAATGTCCCGCGGTAAGGTGAAGAATCTTCATAAACGGCGCTCCAAAATTTGGCGAAATCGATCCTGCTGAAATTGATTTTAACCGAAGTATTAATAGTCGAGTCCAGGACGAATCGTCCCGATGACGAGAGAGCGCCATCAAAAGCACGACAGGCAAGGCTGTCAAAAATCAAAGTATCCCGGTGATATTCAGCCTGAGCATATCCCCCCCTCACGGCGACATCTTTGAATAATATATCGGGAAATTGACAGATCAGCCTGATTTCCGGATTGGATATCGAACCAGAGACAGCCAGATCAAGCGCGAGATCATCGGTCAGGATAAGATCCGGGAGATTATAATATTTCCGGAATTTATCATACAGCGATGCGACATTGCCGGTGGCCTTTATTTCCGCCGTTATTGTACTGTCACCGGCTAATGCAAGCGAAGTATTGCCCGATAAAACCAGTTGATTGTCAATGTTCCATAATAAATTATCAAGGCTGATAATGCTGTTTTGCATCCGCCCGGTAAGTTTAAGCTCACTTTGTATCACCGGCAGAGTATCATAGCGAGTGTTGATTTTGCCAATTGACATGGATCCTTTGTACGATGAATCTTTCGATGATGTTACATCGATGTCAATGTCATACAATTCAAAAGATGTTAAAAGTCCTGCATCCCTATAATAAAATTCGGAGTTATCAATGGTCGCCCGTGCCAATTCGATATTGAAGCCGCTTGGTTCTTCATTCTCGGCAGCGGACTTCCCGGCAAATAGCGAATTAAGAAAATCCATATTATAATTGCCGATACTATCTCGTTCCAGACAGATTCTCGCCGAATCAATCGCCAGCGAATCGATTCTAAGCCGGTCGTTTAAGATATCCCGAGTATTGTACTTTATAAAAATATTTTTAATATGAATTAAATCTTTATCGGTGCCGTTGCCTGAATCGGAGACAACAATTGAGCTTAGTTCCAGACGGGATAATAAGTCAGTCTCAAGTGACCCGATTTTTATATCAAGATTGATATATTGTTTTATTTGTCCTTCCAATTGGCTTTTAAGAATTTTCTCTCCCGGAGGCAACGTTAAAAACCAGATAAAAAGAAAAACCAGAATAATAATCGCCGTTAAAAATAGCAGAGAATATTTAAATACTCTCCTGAATGTAATAGAAAGCGTCTGCATTAATTAATGACTTATGACTAATCCTTTTTTTATTAAGAAGATATACAATCTACCGCCGACTACCTCCTTTAAACATCGGCACAATCGCACCCTGATAATTAGACAATCGACCTCGAAGCCTGCAATATTTATCCTAACTAATCAACTCCTACTCCTTAATTAATACCACCTGTTTATAATAATAAATATTTATTCAATAACATGGACTTATTATTGTCGGGAGATTGTGACTTGATATAAGTGTAAGGTTCTGTTCAATAATATGTCAATTTTTTTTAATTGAAAGATTGCCGAACGATTTAAAAAACGAGATAAAAGTCCTGAAATTTGCACAGTTTGGGATAATCAATTCTCTTTTATCATCTTATTCAACCTTTGGCCTTAAAATCCGGGATATTAGTTGACAAACTTCTCCGGTCCACATAAGTCATAGTATGTCAATAGATTAATCACTGTCGGCTCAGGCTCTGTTTATCAAATTATTCATGCTCGACAGAATCCCGGCATAACGATTAGATGAAAACGACACTCAGAACCGGTTATATTTGTCCGTTAAAGTGATGAATCGAGATGTCGATAATACTTAAGGGAGAGTTAAAAACTCTCAAGATATCAAATCAAAAAGTCGGGGGGCTTTATATGTCAAATTCATATTTCTATGGCCTATTGATCAGGATTCCGTTCAGGTTGGTCAGACCTGAGATGGCGGTTATCCGGACGTTATGAGCGTTGGAAGCAATCATTCTATGAAGATTGATCAAACGAAATGGCCAAAAAATAGAGGCTGGGATCAGGGAGTTCCGGGCAGCTACGAAGAATATCCTCAGCTGGTTTTATTGTCTGGGGGCAATCCGGCGCCCGCCGCTCCGATTGTATTAAGTAAAATACGGGATGAGGCTCGGCTGTCTTCAATAATCGCTATTCCTACTGAAAAATATTCCCGTTTTCGAAAAGTACAAAACCTGAGCTTCACAACCAGACAATGACAGTGACTAATTTAACGGAGATGTAGTTATTTTGCCAGATACATTACACAGACTGCTTCGCAGGCAACTTATACGGTTTTTCGGTCAGGCCGAGAACGTTCCTGACACCATGCAGAATTTTGTCGAAGCTGTCAATGAGACTTACTGTCAGCTTGATGATGATCGGGCGATACTCGAGCAATCGCTGGAGATGAGTTCGCAGGAGTTATTGCAGGCAAATTCGGATATGCGTGCAATTTGTCAAGTTTTTCCGGATTTGTTCCTGCGACTTGATAGCGAGGGAACTATCCTCGATTACAAAGCAGGAAGCGAGACTGATTTCTTTACCGATCCAAAAACCCTGCAGGGCAGGCGAATTCAGGATATCCCGGTTCCAAAAGTCGGTATAATATTTGACAATGCAATTCGGAAAATGAAGCAAACCAAATCACAGGTCAACATTGAGTATTCATTCCAGATTCAGAGTCGAAAAATTTTCTATGAGGCCAGATTCCTGCCGTTGCCTGAGAATGAAATAATAACCATAATCCGCGATATTACCGAGAGTAAAGAAATCGAGCGGGAGTTGCGGAGTAAAGGCGAACTACTTTACGCGACTCTCGAATCGACCGCGGATGCAATCCTTGTTTTTGATGAAAATGATGTTGCCACACATGCCAATACCAATTTCGCCAAGATGTGGGATATTCCACAAGAGGTAATGGAAAAACGTGATGAAACCTTACTGATCAATCATGCACTCAGTCAGTTACAGGATCCGCAGGGGTTTCTTGAAAAGATCCAGGAGCATCGCGCATCGATTGATTTGTCATTTGATATACTTTCGTTCAAGGATGGACGGATTATTGAACGGATCTCCCATCCCGTGAAAAAAGAAGGTCATGTGGCCGGACGAATATTGAGTTTTCGTGATGTGACAAAACGAGTCATGTCTGAGAAACGGATTGTTTCTTTGAATCAGCTCAAGGAGAAATTGCTTGGCCTCGGAGATCTCAGCGAGAAGCTTCGCTATATTACGGATACAGTGGTAGAAACATTAAACGCCGATTTCGCTCGTATTTGGATTAAAAAGCCGGCAGATCTGTGTAATTCCGGATGTTACCACGCCTCGGCGACAGATAGTCTTCATGCCTGTCATTTCCGTGAGCAATGTCTTCATCTTATGGCCAGTTCCGGACGATACACTCATCTCGATGGAAAAATACACCAGCGTGTACCTTTTGGAGGCTACAAAATAGGAAAAATCGCAGCCAGCGTTGAACCGGGATTCTGTACAAATGACGTCACCAATGATAGTCGTATTTACGACCATGAATGGGCATCAAAACTCGGGTTGGTATCTTTCGTAGGTCAGCGAATTCTCTCTGCAAATGGTGAGCCGGCAGGTGTCCTGGCCTTTTTCTCCAGGAACATTATCTCCCGTGACGAATATGCCTTTTGTGAGGCCATTTCCAATATCGCCTCCCAGGTGATCCAAACGACAGTGGCCGAAGAGGAGCGCCGGCAACTTCAGGAGAAGCTCGAGCATGCTGAACGTATGGGGTCATTGGCTAATATTGCCGGAGATGTCGCCCATGATTTGAACAATATGCTTGGACCTCTGGTCGATTATCCGAAGCTTATCCTGACGAAATTGCCCGAGGACAGCCCTGTGCGCAAACAGATCGAACGGGTTAGTCAAGCCGTCAGAGATGCCGACGACGTGATTCAGGACCTTCTGACGCTGACTCGACGCGGTCGCTACCAGATGGAGCCGACCAACCTGAATGAGGTTATACAGACATGCCTCGATTCCCCCGATTATACTCGGTTATACGAACGGTTTCAGGATGTTTCGGTTCAGATCAGACTGGATGAATCACTTCCCCGGATTATCGGATCTTCCGCGCATCTGTCAAAAGTCATAAAAAATCTTGTTATTAACGCTTTTAATGCCGTACCACGAGGCGCGACTATTTGCATAGAAACCTCACAGGAATCACTTAGTCACCTGCAAAGCGGCTATGATAATATTAAACCGGGCGACTACGTGGTGCTCAGAGTCTGCAATTCGGGAATGGGAATCGCCAATGAGGAT
>CAZJLX010000190.1:0-5419 GCA_964546545.1 uncultured Ignavibacteriaceae bacterium
TAGTTTCACCTTCATCAGAAACAGTACTCATATCGACCTCATCAGATTTATTCCAAATATCTGATGAGGTCAATATGAGTACTGTTGCTGATGAAGCAAAAACTATGGTCCAGGCAAAGATGATTCCCATCTATATCATGGGCAAAAAGTATGAAGTGCCCGAGACATTGACCATCATGAAAGCGATGGAATATGCCGGGTACAAATATATTCGCGGGTGCGGCTGTCGCGGCGGAGTCTGCGGCGCCTGCAGCACGGTTTATCGCAAACCGGGCGATTATAAAATCTACACCGGGCTGGCCTGCCAGACCGTGGTCGAGCCGGAGATGTATCTGACCCAGTTGCCCTTTTATCCGGCCATGCGGGCGACGTACAATTTTTACGATCTGGAAGGCAAACCGGAAGAGATTTTCGAACTGTACCCCGAACTCTTTCGCTGTGTCGCCTGTAATGCCTGCACCAAGGTTTGTCCGATGGATGTGCAGGTCATGGATTATATCGCTTACCTCAAACGGGGCGATATCAAGGCGGCCGCGGAAGCATCGTTCGATTGTATCCAGTGCGGTCTGTGCGCCAGTCGTTGTATGGGTGAACTGCCGCAGTATCATATCGCGCAGCTGGCGCGGCGCATCAACGGCCGTTACCTGACACCGAGAGCCGAGCATCTTCAGACGATGGTGGCCAATATTCAGGCGGGACGTTTTGCCGATTGTCTCAATGAACTGAAGGCGATGGAAACAGAGACACTTAAGACGACCTATACCGCGCGCGAGATGGAACCGGCCACGGCCGGTGAGGATTGGACACCCAAAGAGGCCAAGTGCCTGTAACGACTGGTGAGGAGAAAAGAGGTTTAATATGCCATATCCGGAAGAATTAAAAAAGCTGATAAAGATCGTTGAGAGCACGCGCGCCGAACGGGTGGAACGTAAAAAGACAAATGTGGAAATCCCATTCCTTTCTTTAGCAGAGCGCGAAAAAATACTCGACTTTCATCCCGATTTCAAAGAAGAGGGGCGACGCGAACTTAAAATTGGACCGAGTAAAGGTTATAAAGTCGCGCATGAGATGTGTAACCTGCTCGAAGCCAAAAGCCGTGTCAATCCGGCCGATATCGATCTGTCCAAGATCGATTATGAAACCGACGTCCTCGTTATCGGCGGCGGCGGCGCCGGAACCTCGGCCGCTCTGCTGGCCCAGGAACAGGGCGCCAAAGTTATTATCGCGACCAAACTGCGGCATGGTGATGCCAATACGATGATGGCCGAGGGCGGTATCCAGGCGGCCACGAAGGGGCATAAGGATTCGCCGTACTATCATTATCTCGATGTCATGGGCGGCGGACATTTTAAAAATACGCCCGAATTGGTGGAAACACTGGTTAACGAAGCGCCCGATGTTATTCGCTGGCTCGAATCGCTTGGCTGTAATTTTTCGAAATTCCATGACGGCACCTTGAAAACTATTCATGGCGGAGGGACATCGCGTAAACGGATGCACTATGCGGCCGATATTACCGGGGCTGAGATGATGCGCACGGTGCGTGATGAAGCTCGTAATCGGATCGCCGATATCAGCGTGATCGAATTCGCTCCTGCCGTAGAGTTGATACTCAACGAACATGGTCACTGCGCCGGAGCGGTGTTGTATAATCTCGAAACCGAAGAGTATACTATCGTCAAGGCTAAATCGGTCGTGATGGCGACCGGCGGTTCGGGACGTCTGCACATCCAGGGTTTTATGACTACCAACCATTACGGCGCGACCGCCGATGGAATCGTTATGGGTTACCGCGCTGGCGTGAAAATCTGTTTCCTTCACACGGTGCAGTATCACCCGACCGGAATTGTTTTCCCGGAACAGGCCGAGGGTATTCTGATTACCGAGAAATTCCGAGGTTCGGGCGCCAACCTCGTGAATATCGAGGGCAACCAGTTTGTCAACGAACGTGAGCCGCGCGATGTCGAGGCTTCGGCGATTGTCAAAGAATGTGTCGCCAACGGCAAGGGTGTTCCGACTCCGACCGGTAAACTCGGGATCTGGCTCGACTCGCCGATGATCGAAATGCTTGCCGGTGAAGGTACGGTCGAACGGGAATTCCCGGGCAAGTTCATTCTGTATAAACGATTCGGGATCGATATCTCCAAAGAACCGATGCTGATTTATCCGACCCTGCACTATCAAAACGGCGGTTTGGAATACAAGAACGACGGACAAACCGATGTTCCCGGCCTGTATATTGCCGGTGAGGTCGGCGGCGGCGTGCATGGCGAAAATCGTCTGATGGGTAATTCGCTTCTCGATATTATGGTTTTCGGACGGATCGCCGGCAAGAATGCGGCTGTTTATGCCAAAGAAAAAGCCAACGGTACGAATCTGACTCTTGAGCATGTCAAGAAGTACAATAAGGAATGCGATGACACTGGTGCCGATGAGGGCCGCGTCGCTCCAATGCTTCTTCCCGATTACACCGATCCGCGCATTCGTGAAAAACAGTTAACCGCGCATTATGTCGGAACAATGAGATAGACGCAGGGAGCGCCTTTTTGCCTTCGGTCTGCCTGAAGAAATGATTCGGGAAAAAAACGACCGACTTATTACAGGGAAATGGCAATCTCTTATAAATGCTTATATAAACCGCCGTGAAAACGGCGGTTTTTTTGTCTTGCCCCAATCTGTCATTCCCGTGCAAACGGGAATCCACGTAAATTATATTGTATCAAATGTTTACAGTTTCGTAGCCCACCAGAAGGGTGGGAAAACAAAATATTTGCAATTGCCTAAATCGACTCAACCACCCTCCGGGTGGACTACAAATTTTCAATATTTCATTATCCCCACCAACTCAATGTTAATCCCGGAAGTACCCTTTTATAAAAGGGATAAAATATGGATTGCTGTATCCGTCAAGATCGCTACAAGAATAATAGTGGGGAAAATATTTTTCTGACGAAACAAACCCATTTGGGGCAGTGGCCCCTTTTTGCGCTTCGCGTCTGTACACAAAGGAAAAACGATAAAAAATAATTTACCTGTGACGAAACAAACCCATATTGCTGTAACTGATTGGTATCTTGGGTGATACGTGGATTCCTGCTTACGCAGGAATGACAATATTGGAGGTAAAGCGGACAATTTTAAAATAAAAAATTGCAGGGGCGACCCTTGTCAAAGATACTGAATGAAATGAAAGGCGGTCGCCCTTGATAGTAAAAGGGGAGGGTCAAGCCCTGCCCCTAAAGAATAAAATCGCTGTATGAGAACAATTAGCCTGCTTTTTTACTGCCGCCGGTTAGTTTTTGCCAGATCGATTTCATTTTCAGTTTGGCAATCGCGCCGGTCGGATCAAGATCTTTGGGGCAGACCTGCTGACAATTAAAAATCGTATGACAGCGGAAAGCACCCTCATTCGAGGCGATCAACGCCAGGCGCTCACGAGTGGCACCATCGCGGGAATCGTTGACAAACCGCAACGCTTTCAAGAGCGCCTGCGGGCCAAGATACTTATCATCGGTCGCGACTACCGGACAGGAACCGTAACAGGCGGCGCAGAGAATACAATCGACATAATAATCGATTTTTGCCCGCTCTTTCGGCGACTGGAGATATTCCCGTTCGCCCGGTTCTTTATCCGGAATGAGGTACGGCTTAATTTTCTCGAATTGTTTAAAAAACGGGTCCATATCAACCACAAGGTCGCGGATAATTTTCATGTGGGCCAGCGGCCGGATAGTCACCCGGTCGCCCAGAATTGCCACCTGCGTTTCGCAGGCGAGACGGTACATGCCGTTGATGTGCATGGCGCATGAGCCGCAGACCCCCTGACGACAGGAGGAACGAAAAGCGAGTGAAGAATCAAGATTCTCCAGAATATAGTACAGTCCTTCAAGAACGGTCAGACCCTTTTTGTCGGGCACTTCATATTCCTGAAAAAAGGCATCGTCATCCTTCTCAGGATCATATCGAAAAAGCTCGAAGGTCGGCATATCAATATTTCCTTTCCTCAGGTTTGAATTTTGTCATCGTCACCGCCTTGTATGAAATCTGCGGTCCCTCCGGCGAGTAGGTGCATAAAGTATGTTTCATCCATTCTTCATCGAGTCGTTTGTTGAAGTCCCTCCGGAAATGCGCGCCGCGCGACTCTTTGCGATTGAGAGCGCCGACCGCGACGGCCAGCGAGGCATCGATATTGCCGGCGATTTCGGTGACCCAGAGGAAATCGTAGTTGAACTTGCCAATTTCGGGTATGGGGCGAATCTTGACGAATCTTTCCTTGAGATGCCGGATTTCGAGCACACCTTTTTGCATATCGGCTTCATTGCGGAAAATACCGAACTTATCATTCATAATTTGCGAAAGCTCGGTGCGGATGTGGTACGGGTTTTCTTTGTTTTCGGAGCTTCGCAATTTTTGGTATCGGTCCTGTTCAAAATTAAGAGCGCTGTTCAGTGCTTCAGTGTCGGCCGTCAGCGATTTGCCTTTGATCTGCTTCGCGACATGAGCACCGACGCGGGCACCGAAAACGATCGTATCCAGAAGAGAATTACCGCCCAGACGATTGGCGCCGTGCACCGAAACGCAGGAGCATTCACCGGCGGCGTAAAATCCGTCAAGCGAAGTGACACCGTCATGATCGCAGTCAATACCACCCATCGTATAGTGCATGGCCGGGTGAATCGGGATCGGTTCCTCGATCGGATCGATATTTTTAAATTTCTGGCATATTTCACGAATACCGGGCAGACGCTCCATAATTCTTTCGGCGCCGAGATGCCGCAGGTCAAGATGAACATACGAATTCTCGAATCCGCGACCCTCATTTATTTCGGTGGCGATGGACCGGGCAACAATATCACGCGGGGCCAGTTCCATGATTTTTTCGGAGACATAGTTTTTCATGAACCGTTCGCCGAGATTGTTAACCAGATAACCGCCCTCGCCGCGACAGCCCTCGGTCATCAGAATCGAGGAACCCTCCAGTCCGGTCGGATGAAATTGGATAAATTCCATATCCTTGACCGGAACACCTTCCCAGTAGGGGAGAACGACGCCGAGTCCGGTCGAGGAATGAGCGTTGGTAGTGTTGACCGAATAGATTCGTCCCGACCCGCCGGTAGCGAAAATGACCGCATTGGCGCCGATCGTCTGGAACTCGCCACTGTGGAGATTCATCACCACCACTCCGGCGCAATGTCCGTCGCGGACGGCCAGTTTGGTGACGAATCGTTCATAGAGAACCTCGATATTACGCTTAACGGCCTGTTCGTATAAAGTATGAAGTAAGTACAACCCGGTTCGATCAGCCCCGTAACAGGTGCGCGGAAATCCGGCCCCACCGAACGGTCGCTGGGCGATTTTGCCGTTATCATAGCGGGAGAAGGGACAGCCCCAGTGCTCCATTTCGACAATGATTCTCGGG
>CAZJLX010000191.1:0-5380 GCA_964546545.1 uncultured Ignavibacteriaceae bacterium
CCATCATGCCGAGAAGTGTCTCGCGCGGCAAATCTTTAAAATCTTCTAAACTCATGACTTCCTCATTTATTACGTCCATATCTTATTTAACCTGAATGTATAAAATCATAGAGGATTATCAAGGAGAAGATTGTGATGAATATGTCGATATATTAGTTCTGAATTTACTCAATATTTTTCTCTTGCAAAAAACTCATTAAACCCTTTATTCGCATTAAGGGGAAGAGAACCTGTAAATCGGACCAACTTATATGCGGCGGGGAAAGAAAAAATCGCTACTTCAGCCTATTCGGCAAAATCTGGCTAAGCGGCTGTCCAACACCGACGTAAGAATCCGGCGCAAGATGCTGCGCGGCCTTATTATCGGTATCGGCCTTTTTTTGATATATTCCTTTTTCAGCGGCAATTACGGCTTTATCCGGATCGCGAAACTCCATCTGGAAAAAAATCATCTTCAAAAGGAAAATCATGAACTGCTGGTCAAACTAATCGACGCCGAACTGCGGCAGGATCGCCTGATACATGATATGAATTATATCGAATATATCGCCCGCACCCGGCATTATCTCTCGCGGCCGGGTGAGGTAATTTATCGTTTCAAGTAAGCGGCTATGCCCCAGCTAAAATCAGAGGGAATTATCCTCAGGTCGGTCAACTGGAAAGAGCAATCAAAAATTGTCACGATGTTTACCGACAATGCCGGCCTGCAGTCGATAATCGACCGGGGCGGCCGGTCGATAAAAAGCAAGCGGGGACGACTGCTAACTTTCGCTCGTCTTGATCTGACCTATTTTAAATCGGATAAAACCGGCATGGCCTACTTAACCGAGGTTGAACCGGTTGAATCATTCCGTTTCGAAAAGGAGGGGGGTATTGGGCGGCTGATTTTCGCCTCGGCGGCGATGGAACTTCTGGCGGCGCTTCTGCCCGAATCGGAACCGATGGAGTCGTTATATATTTTAACCATTGATTATCTGAAATACATCGACCGGGTCGACAAACATGCGATTATTCCGCTTTTTATCTGCTATTTGTTAAAACTGCTTTCCTTTTTGGGCTATCGGCCGAATCTGGCCGGATGTATCGGATGCGGAACTGAAACCGAAAAGATTACAATGGCTAATTCTGGCGGCAATTTATATGTCATTATTTCGCCGGAACGGGGTGGGCTGATATGTTCGACTTGCCAAAAAACAGGTGAGTATTATATTAAGCTTCGATCTGAACGGCTCGATAAAATATACAGCCTTCAGACCGCCTCGCTGGCCGAGGCGATTTCGGTACGGATGAAACTTGATGAAACGGAGGAGGTTTTGGAGTTGTTGACCCGGTTTTTGAAATACCAGACCGACAACCGGGATTTGAACTCACTGAAGTTTCTGGAAAAATTGAAAAAGACGAATTTGAAAATATAGAAAGAAGATCATGGCCAAAAACGCTGACAACAAAATGGAACGCCTGGTATCACTCTGCAAACGACGCGGATTTGTTTTTCCGTCATCGGAAATCTACGGCGGACTCAATTCATGCTGGGATTACGGACCACTCGGGGCCGAACTGAAACGCAATATCAAGACTTTCTGGTGGGAGGCAATGACCAACCGCCGTGATGATGTCGAGGGACTGGACGCCGCTATCCTGATGCACCCTGAAGTCTGGCGCACATCGGGGCATGTCGACGAGTTCACCGATCCGCTGGTCGATTGCAAAACCTGCAAGGCACGGTTTCGCGAGGATGAACTGAATGATCCGACCCAGTGCCCCAAATGCGGCAATAAAACACTGACCGATACGCGGCAATTTAACCTGATGTTTAAAACCTTTATGGGTCCTGTCGCAGATGACAGTGCGGTAGTTTTTCTTCGCCCGGAGACGGCGCAGGGAATTTATGTCAATTTTCTTAATGTTAAAAATTCCTCGCGGCAGAAAATTCCGTTTGGTATCGCTCAAATCGGCAAGGCTTTCCGCAACGAGATAACGCCCGGCAATTTTATTTTCCGGACACGGGAATTTGAGCAGATGGAGATGCAGTATTTTATCGCTCCCGAAGAGGATGAAAAGTGGTTCGAGTACTGGAAAGAGCAGCGGTGGAACTGGTATCTGGAACTCGGTATCCGAGAAGAAAAACTCCGCTGGCATGAACATGGCGCCGACGAATTGGCTCATTATGCCAAAAAAGCCTATGATATCGAATATGAATTTCCGTTTGGCTGGAAAGAACTTGAGGGGGTGCATAACCGAACCGATTTTGACCTGGGCCGACATCATCAGGCAACCGGCAAGGATATGCGGTATCAGGATGAGAGATTCACAGAAAAGTTTATTCCGTATATTATTGAAACCTCCGCCGGCTGTGACCGGACCTTGCTGACCGTTCTGGTCGATGCCTACGATGAGGACCCGGAGCGGGGCGAAAAATCGACCGTGCTCCGTTTTTCGCCGAAAATCGCCCCGATCAAAGCGGCTGTTTTTCCGCTGGTTAAAAAAGATGGTATGCCGGAGATCGCTGAAAAGATATATAATGATCTTAGGAAGAATTTTAATATTTTTTATGATTATCGCGGCTCGGTCGGTCGGCGGTATGCCCGGATGGATGAGGCCGGATGTCCGTTCTGTTTTACGATTGACGGCCAGACAACCGAGGATGATACAGTCACCATTCGCGACCGCGACAGTATGGAGCAAACGAGGCATAAAATAGCCGAGTTGAGTGCTTTCCTGAAAGAAAAGATCGTCTGACATCTTAAAGATTTTTCGGATATAATGACTTATTAAAAAGGCAGGTCGGATGACCTGCCTTTGTTATTGACTCTAATTTAATTCGCCTGTGCGATCATTCAACTTCATTATTTAAACGAATGGTGACACCACCCGGATAACCGCGCTTGGCACATAAAATATCAAGGTCGGTATCAAGATCCAAATCGGTGACCATTATCGACGCCGGAGAGGAACCCATATAATAATCACACTCTATCGTAAACCCGCCGCCGCCATTGTTAATCAGGAAGCTGACTGTCTCATTGTCGGTTCCGACGACAGCCAGATCAAGGCTGCTGTCGGCATCGATATAGGCCGCATAGATTGAAACAAGCTTATCCGAAACCTGATAACTGGTTGCCGTTCCGAATTTCCCATCACCAATATTTAATAATATTGATACATCGCCTGAGAGATAATTGGCGGTTGCCAGATCCATATCACCATCATTGTCAAAATCGCCGCCGACCATGGCGCGAGGTCCGTCACCGACCGGAAAACCACCGCCGAAAATACCGCCACCCTCATTAGGCAAAACCGAAACATTATCGGAACCGGCATTGGCGACGGCCAGATCGGGAAGATTATCGCCGTTATAATCGGCTGATGATACCGCCCTTGGATATGTCCCGACACCAAAGTTTTCAGCCGGCATAAAGGTCCCAAGTCCTTCATTAAGCATAATCCCGACATTACTTCTGGAGGAATCCACCACAGCCAGATCCAAAAAGCTGCTGCTGTTATAATCTCCGACAAAAAGCGCTATCGGTTTTAAACCGACACCATAACTCAACTGCGTCTTAAAGGTTCCATCGCCGACATTTATTAAAACAGAGACATTAGCCGAGGTACTATTAACGGTGACCAGATCAGGGGCACTGTCGCCATTAAAATCGGCACAGGCTATCTGCTGCGGATTTAATTCGACAGCATAAGAAGCAAACAATGTAAAAGTGCCATCACCATCATTATTTAGAATTGTCACCGAATCATCATCCGCCGAGGCAATCGCCAGGTCAAGATAGTTGTCATCATTAAAATCTCCGGCACAGACGGACGAGGGTTCATCTCCGGTTCCATAAGAGACCGCTGCGGCAAAACCACCGACGCCGTCATTTAAAAGAACCGAAAGATTATCGTCGCTTTCATTAGTAACGGCCAGGTCTATATCATTGTCATTATCAAAATCGGCGGATACAATTGATGTCGGCCTGTTGCCTACAGCATATGTCGTAACACCGGAAAAGGCCCCACTGCCATCGTTTATGAAAACATATACATCATCGTCATCATAATTAACGACGGCCAGATCATAGTCGTTATCCCCGTCGAAATCGGCGGATGTGATACCGACAGGTTCATCACCGGCATTATAATTAATGGTGGTGTCAAATTTTCCGTCACCGTCTCCAAATAAAACGGATATATTATCAGACTGTCTATTGGCCAGGGCCAGGTCAATATAGTTATCACCATTAAAATCAGCCGAGACAACCGAAAAAGGTTCCTCACCGGTCGGATAATTGACCGATTCCTGAAATGTCCCATCACCATTATTCAAAAGAATAAACGTGGTGTCTGTGCTGAAGTCGGTCACAGCGATATCTTTTTTATCATCGCCGTCAAAATCGGCCAGAACGATATCGCGGGTATCATCGCCAATAGCCATTTTCCCCGCCGATCCGATACCTCCAAAGAGCCGTCCGACAGCTGAACCGAAATCATAATTATTCTCACCAATTATATCAAAATCATGCAAGCCGACCTGGTAGTTGGTCGCCCCGGCAAAAAGACCGCTTCCGTCGTTTAGCAGCACAGACACACCGTTATCAGAAGCATTTCCGACCACCAGATCAATGGCACTGTCGCCATTCAAATCGGCACCGTCAATCGAACGGGCACGGTCGCCGGTCAAATATTCTGTGGCAGCCCCAAATATTCCTGAACCGGTATTGATTAAAACCGAAATAGAGCCGGAAGAATTATTACTGACAGCCAGATCCAAAGCGGAATCACCGTTTAAATCTGCGGCATATATAGTCCAGGGGTCCTGTCCGACATCATAGGTAAGATCGGCTATAAGATACGGATTAGCATGTATCGCGGTATCAAGCAGAGTCGTATCGTTCAAATACCCCAATGTATCCAAAGGTTTGCCGAATAAAATAGAGATATTATCCGAACCATAATTTGTCATGGCTAAATCCGGAATCGTATCGCCGTTTAAATCGGCGGCGATAGCCGAATAACATATCCAGCCAAGATTACCATGTTCTATCAGGGTATCAAAATCAAATGAACAGCTTCTTACTTCTTCATCAACGATGACATCATCATCATCATCACTACATCCCCAGAAGGGCAGACTTAACAGGGCAAAAAGGGCAAGAAAAAGCCCTATTTTTGACAGATAAAGTTTTGCCGACTTCATAATAATTTTTCCCTTATTAAAGTTTCGCTTATTTTCACTGTTATATCCCATTATTGTCTGCGAATTATAAACATATCGCTGCCGGAGGTCAAGCGATTTTATATTGATAACTGTTTGCGGATAAACATATTAAGTACCGTCTAAAGAGTGTTAAATCAATGTCATTTAAGTCCTTGAAAGATATGTTAA
>CAZJLX010000192.1:0-5378 GCA_964546545.1 uncultured Ignavibacteriaceae bacterium
AATTTTGGCAATCTGCGGTCAGGTTACAATCCCCCGATTTATCGGGGAGATCAAGACTTGGCCGAATCAAGAAAACAGGCGTTCTGCCTGCTTCAATTTTTTTTAAAAAAGAGCTAAAAATAGGCAAAAAACGGGTTGACAAACTGGCCCAAATAACTTAATTGGTTTGACTTTGTGAAAATAGTAACAAACTGTTTAGTTTTTGAAACTATAGGGAGTTGTTAAATGAACCAGTATCTTGAATCCGTAATGGATATGGTTAAAGCCAAGAACCCGGCCCAGCCCGAATTCCTTCAGGCTGTCACCGAAGTTCTGGAATCACTTGAACCGGTCTTGGAAAAACATCCTGAGTATGTCGAAGCCAAGATTATCGAACGTATCGTGGAACCGGAACGTGTTCTTATGTTCCGTGTACCATGGATTGACGATGCCGGCAAAGTGCAGGTTAATCGCGGTTTCCGCATTGAGTTCAACAGCGCTATCGGCCCCTACAAGGGCGGACTGCGTTTTCATCCCAGCGTGAACCTCGGCATTTTGAAGTTCCTCGGCTTCGAACAGGTTTTCAAAAATTCGCTGACCACACTGCCGATGGGCGGTGGTAAAGGCGGCTGCGATTTTGATCCCAAAGGCAAGTCGGATAACGAAGTGATGCGCTTCTGCCAGAGCTTTATGACCGAACTGTGCCGTCATATCGGACCGAACACCGACGTTCCCGCCGGTGACATAGGTGTCGGCGGCCGTGAAATCGGTTTTCTTTTCGGACAGTACAAACGTGTCCGCAATGCTTTTGAAGGCGTCCTGACCGGTAAAGGTCTCAACTGGGGCGGCTCCCTGATTCGTCCGGAAGCGACCGGTTATGGGGCGGTTTACTTTGCTCAGGAAATGCTGGCGACCCGCGGCGAGAATTTTGAAGGCAAACGGGTGGCTGTCTCCGGTTCCGGTAATGTGGCCCAGTACGCGACCGAGAAAGTTAACGACCTCGGCGGCAAAGTTGTGACCCTCTCCGATTCATCCGGTTATATCGTCGATGAAGATGGCATTTCCCCCGAGAAACTGGCCTTTGTCCTGGAACTGAAGAATGTCAAGCGCGGTCGTATTAAAGAATACGCCGACAAGTATCCTACAGCCAAATATTTCGAAGGTACCGGCGTTTGGACCGTTCCGGTCGATGTTGCTCTGCCAAGTGCAACCCAGAACGAACTGGATGCCAACGACGCCGAAACGCTTCTGAAGAATGGTTGTTATGTCGTGGCCGAGGGTGCCAATATGCCGAGCACTCCGGATGCGGTCGAGAAATTCATCCAGGCCAAGATTCTTTATGGTCCCGGAAAAGCCGCCAACGCCGGCGGTGTGGCAGTTTCCGGTCTGGAAATGTCACAGAACAGCTATCGTTTAAGCTGGACCCGTGAAGAAGTCGACAAGCGCCTGTATAACATCATGAAGTCAATTCATACTGCCTGTAAAGAGACCTCCGAAGAGTACGGTCACCCGGGCAACTATGTTGTTGGCGCCAATATTGCCGGTTTCATCAAAGTGGCCGACAGTATGCTTGATCAGGGTGTTGTCTGATAAAATTCTGACCCATAAATCTGATATAATATGGCGGGACAAATTTTCGTTCCGCCATTTTTATTATTACCCTGTCATTTGACTTTACAGGTAATTGCCGATATATTTATCAACCGGCGTTGATAGCGATAAGGTATTAGTGAATGAAGCCTGATATTGACTTAAAAGATTACGAATCCGGATTTGCCCGCTTTGATTCCTTAATGCAGTTTAAGGTTAAGGATATACTGTTGGTCTCCAGCCTTTATGACTCATTCATTCTTGAAGAGGATGGTCAGGTCGGCGGTCTGATTTCAAGCAAATATGATGAACTCAATCTTTCTTACGCTCCGCATATCAGGCGGGTTTCGACCGGTGAAGAGGCTCTTAATTTATTGCAGGTTCAGCAGTTCGATTTAATCATGGTCTTTCGGCGTCTGGGTGACATAGATATTGTCTCCTTTGCCTCGCGGGCCAAAAAGCGGGTTAAAAATATTCCAATCGTTCTTCTGGCCTTTGACCAGCGTGAGCTGGAGATTATGCGTCATAATGATCATAAACGCAATATCGATAAAGCCTTTCTTTGGACCGGCGAAGCCAATATCCTGATGGCTATTGTCAAGTATATCGAAGATAAAATTAATGTCGATTCCGATACCCATCTGGTCAGAGTTCGGGTGATTATTATTATTGAGGATTCTGTCAGATTTTACTCTTCTTATCTTCCCCTGGTTTATTCCGAAATTATGGGCCAGACACAAAAATTGATGGCTGGCGGTCTTAATGATGCTCACCGGATGTTAAGAATGCGCGCCCGACCCAAAATCCTGATGGCGGAGACTTTCGAAGAGGGCTGGGAGCTGTTTAAAAAATATAAAAAATATCTGCTGGGTATTATTTCCGACGTCCGTTTTTCGTTCCAGGGTCGGATTGAAGATCAGGCCGGAATCGGCTTTAGCGAAAAAGTCAAAGAGATCGTACCCGATTTGCCGATTCTGCTGCAATCATCGAATCTTCAAAATGCCGAATTGGCTAAGCGGTGTGATATAGCCTTTCTGCATAAAAAATCAAGAACCCTTTTATCCGATCTATCCGATTTTATCGCCAAAAATTTCGGATTTGGCGATTTTATTTTTCGCGGCCCGAACGGAAAAGAGGTGGCCCGGGCGAGCAATTATAAAACGATGGAAAAATGTCTGATCTCTGTTCCCGATGATGTCCTTATTTATCATGGACAGCGTAATCATTTTTCAAACTGGCTGATGGCGCGTACCGAGTTCGATCTGGCTGAGAGACTTCGTCCGAGGAATATAAATGAATTTTCGAATGTCGATGAAGTCCGCAACTATCTGATCAGTACTTTTAAGAGTTTCCGGCATGAAAAACAGCTTGGCATTGTCACCGAATACTCTCGAAAACACTTTGATCTGCAATCCGATTTCGTGAAAATAGGCGAGGGATCGCTTGGTGGTAAGGGGCGAGGTCTCGCCTTTATTAATCGGCTTTTAAGACGGTACAACGTTTATGATTCCTTTGACGGAGTTCATATTGGGGTTCCCCCTACCGCGATATTAAGCACCTCGGTTTATGACAGTTTTCTTGAAAAAAATAATCTGCTCAGTTTCGCCCTCGGCGAACGGAGCAATAAAGAGATTGCCGCCGCCTTTTTGAAAGGGAAATTGCCTCAAAATATAGTCGAGGATCTCAAAACATTTCTTAATGTTGTCCGATTCCCGTTGGCTGTTCGCTCATCCTCTCTTCTGGAGGATTCACACTATCTGCCCTTTGCCGGTATCTTCGAAACACACATGCTCCCTAATTTCCATAAGGATATGGAAGTCAGGCTGGAGCGCCTGGAAGCGGCGATTAAAATAATCTATTCTTCTATCTTCTTTAAAAATTCCAAAAACTACATCGAGGCGACCGATAACAGGATCGAAGAGGAGAAAATGGCCGTTGTCATTCAAAAAGTTGTTGGCAGCCAGCACGGTGAGACCTTTTATCCGGTTCTTTCCGGGGTCGCCCGATCATACAATTTCTACTCGGTCGGAGATATTAAGCCCGAAGAGGGGGTCGCCTATCTGGCTCTTGGATTGGGCAAAACGATTGTGGAGGGCGAAAACTGTCTCTATTTTTCGCCGAGTAATCCGCATCGACTGCCACAGTTTTCCACTTCCAAAGATTACATGAATAATTCCCAGCATGAGTTTTATGCCATCGATATGACCGACCCGTTAGTCTTTCCGGGCCCCGGGGGCGACCCGGGTCTGATTCGCCACCGCATAGAACGGGCCGAGTCTGACGGCACTCTGTCGTATATAGGTTCAACATACAGCCCCGATAATGACAGAATCTATGAGGGCACTTCACGTGACGGGATTAAAATTGTCACCTTTGCCCCGATTCTAAAATCGAACATTTTCCCCCTGGCTGATATGATCAATTTCCTTTTACAAATGGGCTCAAACGGAATGAATTCGCCGGTTGAAATCGAATTTGCCGCCGAATTAAATCGCGATAAGGATAAACCGAGTGAACTCGGTTTTTTACAGATTCGTCCGATGTCGGCTGATTCGTTTATTGAGGAGGTATCATTTGATCGTCTCGATAAAAGTCGTATTATCTGCAAAAGCGATCAGTCTCTGTCCAACGGTCGGATAAACAATATCCGGGATATTGTTTTTGTAAGGCAGGAAACTTTCAATCGTGCCTTTACGCGCGATATTGCCACGCAGGTCGGCCTGTTCAACGATATATTTCGGCGCAAGGATGTGCCCTATATGCTGCTCGGGCCGGGTCGCTGGGGTACCGCCGACCACTGGCTGGGGATTCCGGCCAGCTGGGATCAGATCTCTTCGGCGCGGGTGATAATCGAGGCGACCTATGGCGACTTTACCGTGGCACCCTCATTTGGCACCCACTTTTTCCAGAACCTGATTGCCTTTAATATCGGCTACCTGACGGTGAATAAGACCAATGACAACAATCTTGTTGACTGGGATTGGCTTAATGCCCAGCCGGTCAAGGATGAAACCGATTATGTCCGGCATGTCATTCTGGAAAATCCGCTTGAAGTTCTCATTGACGGCCGCACCGGCAAAGGCGTTATATTAAAGCCGTAAATAATCACTCTTCTCCTCGGCCGAAAAATATATTCTGAAACTAATTTCAAAAAAATTTGTTGACTTCTATAGCGGGGCGATATTAGTATTAAGTAGAAAACTGGGGGAAAAGTGGAAGAAAAAAGAAAGTCAAATCGCCGAAAAGCGATTAGTGACCTCAGGCTTTCATTTACCGATTATTTTATCGAAGTCTATGATAATGAAACCTATGACCTGATGGGTCGCGTGGTCGATCTGTCAGCCAAAGGAATGCGGCTGATGTCTGAATGGCCGATCGCCGAAAGCTGCGATTATCGCTGCCGGATGATGTTGCCCGATGCTGTCGGCGGTACCGAACCGATTAATTTCCGCGCTCGTTCGGTTTGGTGCCAGATTGATGATTATACCGCGGCTTACCGCACCGGATTTCAGTTCATCGATTTTCCCGAAGAATCTCGCCAAGCTCTGGAACAGCCGGCCAAAAGTTTCCTTTTTCAGGATTAAGTCCTGAAAAGTAAAAAGTAATACCCTCGATTCATGATTTAACCGGATTAATATTAATCCGTTTTATTTGTTATAAATTTATTTTAAGTTTACGGTTCAGGCCTAGACCTCAGTTTTAAGTTATTATGAGCGAGAAAAAATCCCTGCTGCTTAAATTTTCTGACAGGATAAAATCCTATGCAAAAAAAATCTGACAGCCTTGCGGGCTGTCAGATCGGTATAAAC
>CAZJLX010000193.1:0-3546 GCA_964546545.1 uncultured Ignavibacteriaceae bacterium
AACTACTTGTATTTACGTAACTTACCGCCGTTTACGCGCCGTCGATGTTTATGCCGGGAAATATAGGAAGGGCAAAATCATGCTTAAAAAAATTATGCTAATGGCTGTTTTACTCATGTTTATGTCGATTAGCGTCTATTCTGGCGATTTATACCTGATTGATATTAACAGCAAGGCTCAGGTGAAAATAGTACAACAGCATGTCAATAATGCATATGGTCGCATTGACAATAAATTTATTACAGATTTAAATCAGGATCAGATTGATATATTAAAATCCGCCGGCTTGTCGCTTGAGGTTATAGCCGAAGACGTCGATATCTCCCGTTATTTTTTGCTGTCCAAAATTCGCCCGGAAGTGGCCACGACACCCTTGATAATGAATGTGGCTTATTCATCATCGGTTTCGAAACTGGTCGAATCGGATATCACCAATGTCGATATTTTCAGGCGAAGTGGATATATGCCGGTTGCGATTGGCGGACGGACTACACCCTTTTTCTATTCGCCAACCATAATTCCGACCTCTGCTGTTTCGCGGGCCGCGAGTGATACGTTGGCCGATTTGGTAAATCAGGATTCGTTATATAGTTATGATACTCGCCTGGAACAGTTTTACACTCGTTATTATGCTACCGATTCTATTTTAAAAGCCCGTGACTGGCTGATTGGTAAATTTCAGGAATTCGGATTCGATTCGGTCTACACCGATACTTTTTATTATTATGGCTGGCCTTGCCATAATGTAATAGCCTTTAAAGCAGGAACAGCCGAGCCGGATAAATATATTGTTGTCGGCGGCCATTATGATTCATACAATACTAATACTGATCCGATTGTCTTCGCTCCGGGGGCCGACGATAACGGCAGCGGAACCACGACTGTCCTGGAGCTGGCAAGAATCTTTAAAAATTACGACAGCGGCTAGTCCATCCTTTTTGCCGCTTTTTCGGCCGAGGAAATTGGTCTGGTCGGCTCCGCGGTTATGGCCAATCGTCTGTACAATCAGGGTAAGAACATTGATTTAATGGCCAATTTTGATATGGTGGCCTATACCGAAGATGAATATGATGATGTGGCCATATTCACCGGCGCCATCACCGCCACTTATCAGGTTTTTGCCGATGCCGCCTTACGAGTAACATCATTAAGTCCTTATTTTGCCGGAAATTCAGGGAGTTCCGATCATGCCTCATTTGATGATTATGGATATGCCGTGGCTTACGGTCAAGAAGGGGATTTTAATTATCCCGGCTGGCATACCGATCTGGATATCACTTCCCGTTTGGATTTCCCATATTTTGAGCAATTGGTCAGGATGTCAGCTGCGGCTCTGGCCGATATTGACAATGCGGCGCATCTGACCGCTATTTCGGATGTCTGGGATATTGGCGACGGACAATCGTTGCGAATCGAGTGGGATGATTGTGATATTGATTACAACTACAGCATTCTTTACGGTACCGCCTCCGGCGTATATACCGATGCCGTCGATGTTCCGCCCGGTAGCTGTTCTTATGATTTGACCGGCTTAATAACCGGAGTAAAATATTATTTTGCGGTCCGGGGCGAGAATTCAGAAGGCAACGGTCCGCTTTATTTACTCGAAGAAAGCGGCACGCCGTACGAATATCCCCGAGCACCGGCAAATATGTTACTCAATCTCGAATATAATCGGCTGGATTTATCCTGGCATCAAAACAGAGAACTTGATCTTAATCATTATCGTCTGTTACGACACGAGGTTGGCCAAAGCTGGGAAATCCGCGATGATAATATCAGTGATACGACTTTTTCCGATGTTGCACTTCTGCCTCATGTTGAGTATGAATATCGGGTCTTGGCGGTCGATAATGATCTGAACATATCCGATAGTTCCGCTATCGTTTATGGCGTGGCAGCGACATTTGATTTACCCCTGCTTTTTGCCGATGAAACGGCTTCAAACGGATCGATTAATCCTTCCGAGTCGGAGCAGGAGGCTCTTTACGGCAGCCTGTTTGCGGCGTACGAGCATGATACGACCAGTATCAGTGGTACCAGCCTGTTACATAGACCCCAGGCTGGTCAGTATAAAAACATTTTCTGGTTCGATGATGATGTTTCGACCCAGCTTTTTTCATCATCGGAAGATTCGGTGGCGTGGTATCTTGAATTTACTACCAATTTTTGCCTCGCCGGATGGCAGACCGTGGCCGGGGCGGCCGGGACAGGTCAGTTGTCTTCCGGTAACCTGTTCTACGACCAGTTCGGTCTGAGCCAGGTCACCGAAAATACAAATTTTGATTTTATCGGAGCTTTCGGTCAAAATGCCTGGCCAGATCTCGAAACGCGTACCGATCATCCTTTCGGCGGATTGATGCCGAGTATTTCGATATTCGAAACCCGGACAGGCGCCGAGGTTTTATATACATATAATTCCAATTCTCAGGATCCGAATTTTCATGGTCATCCCTGCGGAGTCGCCTATGAAAACTCTGGTAATAAACGGGTGGTTCTCGGTTTTCCGATTGATCAATTGACCGAAGAGAGTTCTCATGCCCTGGTTGCAAAAATAGCCGAGTATTTTGCGATTGATTCATCTCCTGCCTATGGTGACGCCAACGGTGACGGCATTTTTAATATTTTTGATATTACTTATTTGATAGCTGATCTCTATCTGGGGGGTCCTCCTCCGCCGAATCCTAATAATGGCGATCCAAACAATGACTGCGCGATAAATATTTTTGATATAACCTATATGATTGTTGCCTTATACAAGGGTGGACCTCAACCATTGGCCGGATGTGTCGAATAAGAACGTATGAGTAATCTAAGATTTTTAATCGGTTGCCTGATATTGACACTTATTCCGTCATTGACCGGCGCCTTCAATCTTCGTCAGGTCGGCGAACTTCAGATTGACGGGAATGACCATGTTCATGGGTGGTCAAGCGGAAATATTATTATAGCCAATGAAAAAAGTCTGAAGATTTTAAATTATAAATGGCAGATTGCCAGCGAGATAGCGCTGAAATCGAACGAGACGGCCATTGTCTCCGAAAGCGGAAAATTTTACGCCATTCTCGATAAATCGGCATCGGCAGATTCGGGTCTGAATCTGGCCGTTATTTATAACAGCCGGGGAGTACCGATCTGGAGTTGTTATGAACTTGAAAGCGGTGAATATTTCCTGTCGCCTAATGGCGATTATATCGTGGCTATACAGGGAACGGTTGGCTGGCCCGACTATAAAATGAAATTGTACAACCGTGATTATCCGGTTACTGAATTTAAAATTTTATCGTTTTCCGAATTAATTTTTTCAAGATCAGGTGAGTACTTTTTAATTAATTCGGGTAATAAGGGCGTCCGATTATTCGACCATTACGGAACCATGGTGCAGCAATTCGATTCGAAGAAAAAAATGGCCTTTTCCCGGGATGAAAAGTGGGTAGCCCTGTTTGATTATAAGGGGAACCTGGAAATCTTCGAAAATGGCCAATCAATTCTTGAAATAGATCTCAAACTCAGCACTTTGAGTCAAATGGCGATCAGACGAGATAT
>CAZJLX010000193.1:3556-5360 GCA_964546545.1 uncultured Ignavibacteriaceae bacterium
ACGCGAAGTCTGCAGCTTTGGAAAACCGATAATAAATCTATCGACTGGAAATATCCGACTGGCCGCGATGGCGGTTCGTACATGTCGGTCGATTTTTCACCCGACGGTAAATTTGTGGCGGCCGGCGTGGATATTAATTTCGGGACAACCAGAGAACCTGACAAGAGGCATGTCACCGGATACTTATATGTCTATGATTATGAGGGGCAGACACTCAGCGAGCAGAGATTCAAATACAGCAGTTATTCCGAAGGAATGCCGATTGTCAGATTTTTGGATGACAATCGAACTGTTTTAGTCAGGAATAAAGAATCACTTCATTTCATTGAAATGTACTGATTCCTGAAATCTATTGCATATTCAAGTAGCCGATTTTCCGGAAATTCCTTTTATAATCCAATTCATTTCATAAGAGGCTTAATCAGCTTATTCATCGGGTATAGGATTTAAACCATACTTTTTAATTCTTGGCATTACTCTTGCTTAGATTACTCTAAACGGGACAGAATATTAATTTTAAGGACTGAACGATGAAACCAAATCTCAAAGTCGTTAGGCTGGCCGATATTGTTTCGGTGATGGATTTCGAGAAAAAAAAGGCAGAGCATCTAAGACAGGTTATTAATCAATCGGGCTCGATTCGAAACCCGCTTTATATGGCATCAATTGGATCAAAAAAATATCTATTGCTTGAGGATAGCGCCATTCTCGAAGCGATCCGCGAGACCGGGATTGAATACGTCCCGGGTCAAATTGTCAAATTACGCAGGCGGAAAAAAATCGACGGGGCCATAATGGTTGAAGGATTAAATCTTGCCCATATTGAAAATTTCCAGAATTTATATCCCCGTGCCATGACCATCCAACTGACCGGTAATGACAATATTTCCATTGATAAATATTTATCTGCGATTTTTTGCTCTTATGAAAGTGACAAGGAGATTTTTCTTGGTTTTAAACGAAGCTCAGCCGGGACAATATCCCCGATGATTTTCGATTTTTTCGATTATTTAAAAGCGCAGGGAACCTTTATAGAAAAAGTGTATGCTTCCTCGTCCAAAACCGGCACAGTAAAAAAACCGCACGCCGGCGGCCTGCTGGAACTTTATGGTATCAACAATGAGGATCTTCTATTCACCGCCAGACATAATTTTTTATTTCCACCCGGATTTTTGAGATACGATTACGGTATGCGTCTTCTGGGGATTGACTACCCTCTGTCGGTTTTAAAAGAACGAGTTTCGCTGCGTGAAAAAAACCGTTTTTTGCATGACCTTCTCGATTTGCGGCTAAATTCGGGCTATTCGCATTTTATCCGTGATGGCGTTTATCTCCTGAGTTATTAAAAACTAGTTGAATCGTCCATGTTCGCACCATAGATTACTGGCGCTATGCTGGTAATTAATATGTTAAACTGCCTAAAATGCGGTGGCTGTATCCCGATTTGTCCTGAAGATGTTTTATTTTTAAATATAAAAAATCTGGAATGCAATCACGACCTGTGCACGATGTGTCGCCTGTGTATTATGTTTTGCCCTGTGTCGGCGCTTGAGGAGACGGATAATGCGGCCTGAATATGATGCCGTCGTAATCGGGGCCGGACCGGCCGGATCTATGGCCGCCTATGAAATTGCCGCGGCCGGATTTTCGGTCGTTTTGCTGGAAAAAAATAAGCAACCGGGGAAACCTGTCTGTTGCGCCGAGGCGGTTCCTCAAGCCTCTTTTAAGGAACTTATTAAGCCGGATCCGAATTGGATATGTACCAATATCGACAAAGCGAAACTGGTCGGTCCCGAAGGAGATG
>CAZJLX010000194.1:0-5348 GCA_964546545.1 uncultured Ignavibacteriaceae bacterium
TAATCGAGGCGGCTTCGTTTGATTTCCGACAGCAAAACTCGGTCAAGGAAATCGAAGATTATTTCGCCTGTTTGTGTGAACTGGCGCAGTTTCATAATATCATTCCTCTACCGACCACAGTAATTCCGCCGGTTCGTGATATTGGCATTCCTGATCTGGGCAATTATGCCCTGCTTGACAGTATCAGCCTTTTTAATGACTGGCTGAAAAGTTACTGTCGCGATCATGATGTCAAATGTCTCGATTTTAATAAACAGGTCGCCCTTGATGACGGATACCTGTCGCCCGATTTGTCAACCGGCGAGATTGGTTTGAACAAAAAAGGCTATTCAATCATATCGGATATGGTCATTAAGTCAATAGAGACATTAAAATAATTTATTGGCGTGATATATAATTTTCTTATCTACAATTGACAATTTTAAAATATTTCGTAACATTTGCCTTCAATATACGCCGGATATATAAACAACATCGTTATGGGTTGACAGGATTAATAGTTAAACTCATCAAACAAAACTTAAGTTAGTCAAGGCTAGCTTAAAGAAGGAGATTGCTGAAGTGAAAAAGAGTAACATCGTCAAGGCTTCAACTCTGCTGACACTCGCCATGATATTGCTGTCGGCAAATGTTTCGGTGCGGGCATCCGGAAGCGACCTGTGTGGTATCGATTCCCGGCTTCTCGAATACGACATGGGTTCAGATTCATATTCAATGACTATGAACTCATCGCTGGAAATGTCACCGATGCTGGCTGACATTTCGGCCCTCAGATATGCGCCGGTCATTAGTATGGCCCCGGTACAGATTTCGGGAACGGCTGATATTTATGTCCAGCGTCTGGCCGAACGGGGACGGTCGCAAAGAATCAAGACTGGCGTGGTAGGCCTGATTTTTGGTGGTCTCTTTATCGGTTCGGGAGTGTTTATAAGCGGCGACGAAGAATTAAGTGAGGATTTCGGCAGTTCGGCATCAACCGCTCTGTATATTGCCGGTGCGGCTATGGCTGGAGTCGGGATTTACTCTCTGGCTGTTCCCAGTCGGGCCGAACGGGAATATGACAATCTTATGATGATAGAAGATCCTGTGGCGCGGGAAGCGGCCGGACATGAGGCGCTGATATCTTTAGCCAATGATGCCAAAACGGCGCGAATGATTGGCGGAGCCGCTTATTTAGGTTTTGGAGTCTATTTTCTGGCGGCTCGTCCGTTCGGCATTGAAGAAAGTACTTACAGTTATTATGGGACATCAACTGATTATGGCTATATGAATGATATAATGGCCGGAACTTATGGTTTAATGGGGCTTCTTTCTTTTGTGCTTAAAAGCGAAGAAGAAAAATCGCTTGAGCGTTATCAAATGGAAATCGCCGACGGAAGCGGCTTAGATTTGCATTTTGGCCCTCAAAAGGGCGGTGTCGGTGCCACTTTGGTTTACAATTTTTAAATTTTTATAATATAGGTAATTAAGGGTCGGATATTAAATCATCCGACCTTTTTATTATCCTGATATTAAGCTGAATAATCCCAAGACTCTTGATATTTATGCCGTTTTTTCATTTATTAAGGAAAAATATAATTATTATTTGGGAGCAGAAGATGACTGAAGCAGTTAAGCCGGTGGCCATATCGATTCCACAAAGGGAAAATATCGATCCTAAAGATAAATGGGATCTGACCGTTATTTACAAAGATGATGCAGCCTGGGAAGAAGATTATAAAAAGGCCGAATCATTAATTGAAAAAGCGAATCAATATAAGGATAAACTGGCCGAAGCACCGCATATACTGTTTGATTGTCTTGAGAGCCGAACCAGTCTCGCATTGATAGTCGATAATTTGTATCAGTATGCCAAGTTATATCAGGATGTCGACAGTCGGGTTTCGAAATATCAGGAACAGACCGAACGGGCGGCAATGCTGGAATCCAAAGCTTCGGCGGCTTATTCTTTTGTCGAGCCGGAATTGATGCAAATCCAGGATGATGAACTGCGAAAGATGGCCTCGCAGTTTGCAAAAGCAGGCATTTATGATTTTTATATCGAAGAACATCTACGCGCCCGGCCGCATATTCGGTCTATTGAAGTGGAAGAACTTCTGGCGCAGTCGCAGATGATTGCTCGCGGGCCAAGTAATGTTTTTAATATGCTGGATAACGCCGATATGAAATATCCAACCATAAAAGATGCTGATGGCAAGGATGTTCAATTAACAAAGCAGCGTTATGCCAAATTTATGGAGGCCCCACGGCAGGATCTCAGACTACGGGCGCGCCAGGCGTTTTTATCGACTTACGGAGAACGGATCAACACTATCGGAGCCTCCCTTGCCGCCGCCATTAATACTGATATATTTTATTCCCGGGCACGCAAGTACGAAAGCAGCCTGCATGCCTCGCTGGATAATTTTAATATTCCGGTTTCGGTTTATCACTCATTGCTCGATACAACCGAGGCCAATCTAAAACCACTTCATAAATTGATGGCGGTTCGCAAAAAAATACTGAAGCTGGATAGAATATATCCCTGTGATGTCTACTGCCCGTTATTTCCCGACCAGAATTATGAAGTCGTTTACCAGGATGCCGTCAAGCAGGTTTTGAAAGCGGTCGCTCCGCTCGGTGAGGAATATATTACGCTTCTGAAAAATGGTTTTGATAATAAGTGGGTTGATGTCTTTGAGACCGAGGGCAAGCGGGGTGGGGCCTATAGCTGGGGGAATTATTCGACTCATCCGTTCGTTCTGATGAATTACAATGACACGGTCAATAATATGTTTACGCTGGCGCATGAGATGGGCCATGCCATGCACAGTTTCTTCTCCAATCGGAAACAACCATACCCCAAAGCACAGTATTCGATATTTGTCGCGGAAGTCGCCTCTACTCTTAATGAAGGATTACTGCTTGATTTTCTTCTGAAAAAAACGGATGATAAGATGCAGAAGCTGTTTTTGCTGGATCGGCATATCAGCAATACCTTTGGCACTTTCTTTATGCAGGTCGTTTTTGCCCGATTCGAATTGATGATACACACTATGGTCGAGCGAGGCGAGGCGCTCTCGCCTGAAAGCGCCGGTGAATTGTGGGTGAAACTCCAGGCGCAGTATTTCGGACCGGAACTGACCGATGATGAATATTCAAAATATAACTGGGCAAGGATTCCGCATTTTTATCGAACCTATTATGTCTATCAATACGCGACATCATACGCGGCCTCGCAGGCGATTCTGGACAAATTCTTAGAGGGTGAGTCCGGTATTGTCGATAAATATTTGAAATTGCTATCCTCCGGGGGATCCGATTACCCGATCAATCAGTTGAAAAAGTGCGGTGTCGATATGACAACTTCCGCTCCGGTCGAGGCGACTTTGAAGCTATTCGCCGAGCAGGTTGATGAGGTCGAGCGACTGGCTGAGGAATAGCAGGCAGGAGGAGATGTTCGAGATTACAGCGGCCCCTCGCGGCGGGCGATATACTCGTACATATCGATTATCCGCTCGGTAAATTCGAACGCTTCCTGATCACTCATATTTTTGATTTTTATCTCGACCGCGTTTTCTTCGCCAAGTGGTTTATTATCAGTCAATTTATTGCGGAAATCATCAAAGTCATTTTTAATCTCTTCTGGGAGATTGTCACTCTCCAGCTCTGCCAGATAACAGATATAGGTATTGGCCAGACGCTCCTGTATCGTCCCCCATGAAGCGAGTGAGCGGACCGCTTCATAAAATTTTTCCCAGGCCTGTGACATTTATATTTAAACCTCGTATTTTCCTTTATTCAAATTTAAATAAGCCGATTTTAAAATATTTTGTCAATATGATTGTTATGTCAATCCGAGAGACAAAACTATGTCTTTAAAGCAAATCTAAATTAGTCAATAATTTAATCTGTTTATTATTGTACTCTATAATACTTAGCGTAAGTAATTCTGCCTTTATCGAAAACGTTTTCTTATTTATCGTTTCAGCGGCGATTCTGCAATTATTTTCGCCTGCAAAAACTCCGATAGTGATATGGGGAAGGTAAGGCATATCCCGGCGCAATTCATCGGCCAGGATGCCCATGTACAATTGATCATGCAATTTGATAATTTCATCGTAACCTTTTTCGGGCAGTGCAAACAGAAAATAATTACTATCAATTTTGCTTTTATGCAATTTTACCGTATTAATAACAAGCGGTATTTTTTTGATATTCGCCGAACATTTCTGCACATGAGTTAATAATGATTCATATGTTATATTTTCAACGGGAAAAACGAGTGTAAAATGGGGATTGATTATATTAACAAACTCGGAATCATATCGTTCACGCCACGATTGAATCAGGTCATAATCACTTTTATGCAATTCGGGATATGAGATAACCAGCAGGGACATTTAAAATCCTCTTCATTGTTAAAATAAAAGTATACCGATCGGAGGAAATTAAGTCAAATTGATGAAATCAGCGCTTGAAACTGAATTTGATTGCGTCGGTTTCGCAGACGGTAAGACACTCGCCGCAGGAAGTGCAGTCGGGGGCGGATCTTGTATCGGTTTCGACCAGCTTTTTGATGGTCGGGCAGGGAGAGACCTCGACACAATCCATACATTCGGTGCAGGCCTCATGATCCACGCGGATACGGCCGGGGGCGACTTTTTCCAGAAGCCAGCTAATCGCGCCAATCGGACAGATAAGATAACAGAAAGGTCGGTACAGAATCAGGCTGGCGATAATCAGAATCGGCATCATGATCAGAAAGATTGTATCAAATGACCAGTGCAGAAGTTCAAAAAAGTTGATCGGGTCATATAGACTATAGGCCGAATAGATAATCCACATCCGGGTGGAAAAATCAGCTTCTATGCTTTCGGCCAGTCCGGCTATCTGCTCATGCACAAAAAAGAAAGTGAGGAAAAACATAACCAGCAGACCCATCCGGATCGTGTTAAAGGCGGTAAAATTAAACTGTTTCCATCGGTATTTGAATGGAATTTTGTTAATCAAATCCTGAAAAGCTCCCAGCGGACAAACCCAACCGCAAAAAAGTTTGCGGACAAACAGGCTGGGAATAAAAATAGCCAAAAACAGCACCAAAAAGACCGGGACTATTTCGCCCCATGTAAATTTAAACATAAACAGCTTGGTTACGCCGCACATCGGGCTGGGGTGCAATGGAATAAAATAATCGAGACCGAAAATTACAAAGGCGGCCACCATCGCTCCGATCCGGATCCAGAGATTGATTTTTTTCAACATCAGCAGGATCAGACCAAGAACCATCAGAATCATGAAAAAGAGGTATTTTGCGGTCAATAATAAGTCGATTAATCCGGGCGCAGCCGCTTCTTCGCCATTATCGG
>CAZJLX010000195.1:0-5343 GCA_964546545.1 uncultured Ignavibacteriaceae bacterium
CGCCGTCTCCCCTCCTCGATAAATCCGAGCGATTTATGAAGTGCTATCGAAGCCTCATTATCGGCAATACAGGCTGAATTACATTTCTGGTATCGGCGCTCGTTGAAGGCATAAGCAAGCAAAATCCGGGCGGCATCGGTCGCATAACCATTGCGCCAATATGGACGATCTATGCTCAGTCCCATACCAAACGTTCCGTTTTTACGGTTTCTTGAATGAAACGAAATCCCACCGACATTTTTTCCCTCGAGATTGTCGATCGCCAAAATTATCAGGCCTTCAACATCTTTGCAGTCGTCATATTTTTCCAAAAAGGCTTTGATCGATTCTTTCGATTTGGGCAGTTCGGTGCCAAGCTGAAGAGTTTGGCGCGAGGGCGTATCGAGTGCACATTCATAGACATTATTTGTGTCATCTATAGATAGGGGCCGCAGACGAACTTTCTCGCCCTGCCAGAAATATTTCGAGTAATCCATAACTTTCCTTTCCAAACATAAGAAATAATTTTAAAAAAGCATATATTTGAGCAATTTATTGGATTTAATTAATTGTGGCGGCGACAATTAATGTCGCCGGAAAGAATTCAGAGAATCATTTCAGTATATCCTGTCTTTTGGCTATCAATAAATAATCTTACGAGGATTGAATATTATTGTTTCGTTTGGTAAAATTCCGTCAGGCAAGAATCCTGACGGTGCAAGAAGATCACCTGTCAGGTAACACCTCGTTTGTTAAATGTTATTAAGGCAATATTTCGCCAAAACAATATTTCGTATTAAATAATGATCTGTTAAGAAAATGAACATTATTCCGATAATTTAGTCGTATGGATAACGATTTTTTACTATCGGATTTTCAACCTTCCGAGCTGGATGAGAGGGTTGATAAAAAGCCCAGGCGCCCGATTAAGCAGAAGAAGCAAAAACCGCTCTGGCGCGAGTATCTTGAAGTTATCGCGATCTCGCTGGCGGCGGCAATAATTCTTCGCTTGTTGGTCGTTTCGGCTTATCGGGTCGATTCGTCCTCAATGGAAGATGCGCTTTATGAGGGCGATTATATCTTTGTCAACAAATTGGCATATAATTTCGGGGAACCGGAAATCGGCGATATTATTGTATTTAAATACCCCTTAAATATAACAAAAGATTATATTAAGCGGATTATGGCTCTTCCGGGACAGACAATTGAAATCGTCGATAAGGTGATTTATATCGACAACGAACTGGCTCATATTATACCCAGTACCAAAAATGTCGATTCCAAGATACTGGCGGCCCAGCTATCGGCCCGGGATAATTTTGGCCCGATACAGGTTCCGGCTGACCAGTACTTTGTGCTGGGCGATAACCGGGATCAGAGCCAGGATAGCCGTTTCTGGGGTTTTGTCCCGAAGGATCATATAAAAGGCAAGGCCATCTTTATTTACTGGTCGTGGGAACCGGATGAAAGTTCGCCGGGATGGTCATTCCCCTATATTCATTCGTTTTTCCATAATATTTTTTATTTTCTGACCAATTTCCCCTCGCAAACCCGCTGGGGAAGATTGTTCGCCTCACTTTAGAAAATGGCAATCTCATTATATATACATTTTCCGTTCTGCTCCAGCCAATGTCACTATTGTGATTTCTATAAGGAGCCTTATGATCCGGAGATTGAAGAGCAATTTGGCAAGGCACTGCTGGTTGAACTGCGTCTGGCGATGGAAGCCCTTCCTGAAAACAAACGAAAAATCGAAACGATATATATCGGAGGCGGGACCCCCTCGCTGATTGATTTCTGGAATTTCAAATATATGATTAGCATGATTCGTGAATATTTTGAAATCGACCCTCAGGTCGAATTTTCATTTGAGATCAATCCGGAATCGATCGACGATCATAAACTTCTGGCGCTGAAAGAATTGGGGGTTAATCGACCTATTTTCGGAATCCAGAGTTTTAATCCGAAACTTTTGAAACATCTCAATCGTCGGCATAATCTTAACGATTCTTTCAGGGCAGTTTATCTTGCCCGAGCGACCGGATATGATAATTTTGGAATGGATATGATATTCGGCTTTCCGGGACAGACAACCCGGAAGTTAAGCGATGATCTGGATCAATTGATCGATCTCGCACCGCCGCATATATCTTATTATCAGTTGACGGTGGAAAAAGATACGACGCTGGCCAAAAAAATTGAGCAGGGCAAAATCACTATGCCGGACGAGGATTTGATGGCCGCGATGTATCAGACTATTTCCCGCGAGTTAAAAAAGCACAGATATGATCGCTACGAAATTTCATCATTTGCTATCCCCGGTTTTGAATGCAAACATAATCGCCGTTACTGGGAGGGGGGCGATTATCTGGGTCTTGGTCCATCGGCGCATAGTTTTATCAATGGCAAACGGTTTTCCAACTCGGCCGATTTAAGGGAGTATATCAAGCGGCTGTCGAAAAAAGAACGACCGTTGATATACGACCGATCTGGCAAAGACAAAAGAATGCTTGAAACGATAATGCTCAGTCTGCGAACCTCGCGCGGCCTGGAGCGTAATAAATTTATGCAAAATTTTGGTGTTACTATCGAACAGGCGCTCGATGGTCCTCGTTTCAAAAAGTTTATAGAATCGAACCTGATTGTATTTGACGGCGACAATATCCGCCTGACCGAAGCCGGTTTCCCGGTGGCGGATGAGATTATCGGCCAGCTGGTCAAATAATCCGGTCTGACCTGCTTTTCAGATATCCATTTTACGGAAAATTAAATACCGGTTGACAACCTGTCCGAACAGACCTATCATTATCGGATAAAACCTCTAATCATGCATCAAAGGGTGACGACATGGGACGCAACTTAATTTTTAAGATAGCCGGCATTGTATTTTTATTTACTTTAGCGGTCAATGCGATTGCCGGTGAGGGCGGTTTATCGAGTAATACTATCGAAAGTATCCGTGTCTCTTTGGATAAGGACGATAATTTCCGGGCAATATACAATGCCATAACCAATAACGATATCGATAATCTGGCGCTGAATCGGGATATCCTCCGCTCTCATAATGACTTGTTCAGTAATAAACTGGAGAAGCACTCAATTGCCAATCAGGAATCATCGGGCCGCTGCTGGCTGTTTGCCGGTCTGAACGCTTTGCGGTCGACAGTGATAGAGAAATTTAATCTTAAAGATTTTGAATTTTCCCAGAACTACAATGCCTTCTGGGACAAGATGGAAAAAGCCAACTGCTTTCTGGAATATATCATTGAATTCCGAGATCGTGATCCGCTTGACCGTGAGATGGAACTCATATTGAAATCTCCCTTTGGTGATGGCGGCTACTGGACCTATGTCGTCGATCTCATTAAAAAATACGGCGTTGTCCCCAAAGAGATAATGCCGGAAACCAACAGCTCATCGAAAACATCACAGATGAACAAAGTCATTACCAAAAAGCTGCGCTGGGCAGCGGCGCTCCTGCAAAAAATGTATCGGCAGGGTAAAACAGTTGACGAACTGCGAGTCGAGAAAGAAAAGGTGATGTCGGATATTTATAAAATGCTGGTTCTGAATCTCGGTCAACCGCCGACTGAATTTGAATGGCGCTTCGAAAACAAGGATTCCTCGCTGAGCGATACCAAAATATACACTCCACTGAGTTTTTACAAAGAAGCGGTCGGGGTAAATCTCGACGACTATGTTAATATCTTCGACAACCCGACCAAAGAATATAATCAGCATTTTCGGGTAAGCATGTCACGCAATATGTACGACAAAGAGGATGTCGAGTATGTATCGGTACCGATCGATAAAATTAAAGATATTGCGATAAAATCTTTGCTCGATAATGAGCCGGTCATTTTCTCCTGTGATGTCAGTGAAAATATGTCCCGCAAACAGGGTATCATGGCCAGAAATATTTTTGATTACGGCTCGTTGTTTAAGAGCGAGATGAAAATGAGTAAGGTCGAACGATCTCTCTATCTTCAGAGTTCTTCTAATCATATGATGGTGCTGGTCGGGGTTGATTTGAAAGAAAACCGACCGGCTAAATGGCTGGTGGAAAACAGCTGGGGCGATAAAAAAGGTGATAAAGGATTCTGGGCGATGTACGACGACTGGTTCGACAATTATGTTTATAATATAATTGTGAAGAAAAAATATGTCCCCGATGAAATTTTAAAAATATTCGACAAACCAGCAGTTACATTACCAACCTGGGATCCGATGTCAGGTATGGTGGATTAGTCGAGAGGGTAATTGTCTTCAAAACGATATGTTAACTGCGTTTTCCCATTTATTTTATTGCCCTGAGAAATTTTTTGCTCGATCCGGGAACAAATTTGAGTTATTATTGGTAATGATTATCAATAGTGATTAGGAAATGTTATGGAAAAGGCAAAAACCAGAGTGACCAAGCAGCGGCGATTGATTTTTGATGAACTGAAAATATCAAAAAGCCATCCGACGGCGGATGAACTTTATCGGACGATCAGAAAGCGGATACCCCGGATTTCTCTCGGAACTATCTATCGCAATCTTGATTATCTGATCAAAGCCGGATTGGCGCGCCGCCTGAAAACCGGGGCCGGACAGGCACGGTTTGATGCCGAAATGTCGGGCCATAATCATATCCAATGCCGGAATTGCGGACGGCTGGATGATATACTGGTGCCGGAATTCAGGATTGATACATCGATGGTAAAAGCGGATGGGTACCTTATCGAAGGTTATCAACTTGTATTTTTAGGTTTGTGCAATAATTGCAGGAAAAACGTAACCGATTAAAAAGTTTATTTTTATTTAAAACATTTTTGGAAAGACTACTTGTTAATTTATAACGATAGATTAGATTGGCCCTCGAAACGGCAATAATTTTAATTGAAACCATAAATTTGGAGGAGACACAATGTCGACCAAAGAAATCCAACAAACGATTATTGACAACATGCGACGCTGGCAGAAAATCGAAAATGCATCGGTGACCTCGACCAGTCAAATTATTGAGGCGACTGACAATCCGGTCGTGCGTAAGGTGATGGAAGTAATTCAGCGCGACTCCAACTTTCATTATCAGATTCAGGAGTTGATTGCCAACAGTCTTGAGAGCACGACTATAGCCTTTAGCACTGATGAATTGGAGAAGGTCTGGACATTAATCGAAAAACATATTGATCTGGAAAAGAAGACGGTTCAATTGGCGGAGGAGGCGCTTGCCGCTCTTAAGGGTAAAAAGATGCTGGTTCAGGAATATCTTCTAAACTACCTGCTGGAAGATGAGAAAAAACATAACAAGCTGCTGAGTCAACTGGAACAGATTAAAAAAGGGATGTACCCGTACGCCTGATAAGAGAGCGTTCTAAA
>CAZJLX010000196.1:0-5326 GCA_964546545.1 uncultured Ignavibacteriaceae bacterium
CTCTTCAAAATCTCAACTAATTTTTCGCCCTTACCGATCCGCTCGCCGACGTACCGATTGCGCGAGTGGCGCGATAGGCAGGTTGTGATCAGATCACCGACACCCGACAGGCCGGCAAAAGTGAGCGGGTCGGCGCCCATTTTCACGCCAATCCGGCTTATTTCGGCCAGGCCGCGAGTAAGAAGCGCTCCGGCGGTATTATCGCCCAGACCGAGACCCTGGATAATACCCGAGGCAATCGCAATGATATTTTTTAAAGAGCCACCCAGCTCGACACCGAGAATATCGGTCGAGCTGTAAACGCGAAAATATGGCCCGTTAAAAAGAGTCTGAATTCTCGTCGCGAAGTTTAAATTAACCGAAGCGGCCACGACCGAGGTCGGCATATCACGCGCGACCTCTTCGGCATGACTCGGCCCGGACAGTGTCGCGATTCGGCTTTTATCGGCCGACTGGATTGTATCGTCGATAACCTCTGACATGCGTCGAAGAGTCTTCATCTCCAAGCCTTTGGCCAGATTGATATAATGTTTGGTGTTGTTAACCGATTTGGCCAGCAAACCGCAAACGGAACTCATCGTCTGGGCCGGGACGGCGAGGACAATTATCTGACAATTTTCTACTGTCTGCGGGAGATTATTGCTGATATTTATTTCCGGCGGAATTTTAATTCCGGGCAGTTTGGAATTATGCCGGCGCCTGGTTTGAAGCATTTCGCAGTCGGTCTTGTTGAATTCCCAGAGATTTATCTTATGACCATTTTCGAATAACCGATTGGCTATTGCGATTCCCCAGCTTCCGGCGCCAAGAACGGCAATCCGCTCAGACATTTTCTTTCACTCCTTCCCGCATCTCCGCCTTTGATTTGGACCGAAGCGAAAATCGGTTTTCATTGCCGTCAAGCAGTCGGCGGATATTCGATCGGTGAGCAAGCAAAATCAGAAACATCAGTATCAAAGTGGCAACCAGATAAGAGGTCGGGATGGCTCGGACAGACAACAATGTCTCTATCAGGGTTATTGCAAAAAGAGTGAACGAGGCGAGAATCGAGCCGAGAGAAATATATCGTGAGATTGAAACGACTATAATAAAGACAATCAATGCGGCCAAAACCTCGAAGGTCAGAATAGTAATCATCACCCCCAGCGCGGTATTGACTCCCTTGCCGCCTCTGAACGACAGAAAGATTGTAAAAATATGACCGAGAATCGCCGCCAATCCGGCCAGCAGAATCAGATATTCCATTGGCAAAAATGTGTTTGATACCATTCTGGCTATCGTTATAACAGCTATCCCCTTTCCGATATCAAGAATCAGTACCAAAATTCCGGCTGCCGGTCCGGCGGCGCGGTAGGCATTGGTGGCACCGACATTGCCCGACCCGATTGTACGGATATCGTTAACACCAAAAAGTCTGGGGATCAGATATCCAAACGGAATCGCTCCGATTAAATAGGCGCCGACAATTATGGCGAAATCATACATAAAGTATTACTTTAGTTACCACCTTTAACATATTACAGAACAACATATATAACAGCAATATCAATCACGTCCTGCAAAGTTACTTTATGGCCTCTTTGAACGCATCCAGAATCTTACGGCCCTCATCTTCGCTAATTTCCTTATCTTCCATTGAAGTTTGAATAAGACTGCCGATATACTGAATTTCATTCTTGTCGACTTTGCCTTCCCTGAATGCGGTTTTGAATTCATCGACAATATTATCGACCTCTATGTCGGTAACACCCTCAGGCAGATTGCCCTTAATTTCGGTAACGACTGAATCGGTAACTTTGTTAAGCCCCATATCGACCAGATCGTCCTTATAGACATAGCATACAATTGACAGGGCAACCACAATAACAACCAGAATAATGCCGATAATTAGCAGGATTAAACAACCTTTTGACATCCCTTTTTTCTGCTCTGCCATAGAAGCACTCCCTTTCTGGAACAGACCCTCATCAGGCCGCTTTCTTAAAAATTAAGGTATTATAATTCAATCACATAAGGAATATTTGTAACTTCCTTGTTTAAGAGTCAAATCAAAATAGCAAATCGTGTTATGTTATGCAAATGATTTTTTATAAAAAAAACCCCGCCAAAAACGGGGCTTTGAGCATTTACGAAATTAACTGACTACTTTTTGGCAGCTTTGTCCTTTTTGCCTTTACCCTTATCTTTTTCGACTTTGGGCTTTTCGGTAAGAAGTTCGACAATCGACATCATGGAACTGTCGCCGCGTCGGAAGCCGGTTCGCAGAACACGGGTAAAACCTGACGGTCTTTCCTTGAACTGCGGTACGATTTCATTAAAAAGTTTCTGGAGAACTTTTTTATCTCTGACCGTCCGGGCCACCTGTCGACGAGCCGCCAGCGTATCGGACTTGGCGGTGCTGATTAATCTGTCAGCCAAACGTCTCAATTCCTTGGCTCTCGCTTCGGTAGTCTCAATCATACGTTTATCAAAGAGAGAAGTCGCCATATTAGCCATCATCGCCTCGCGATGAGGTTTGGGACGATTGAGTTTTTTAGTTTTAACCTGATGTCGCATTTTATCCTCTACGCTACTTTTTCGGGTTCCAAAAATTTGGAAATATCCATGCCAAACGACAGATTCAACTCATCTAATATGGCATTCAATTCATTTAACGATTTGCGTCCGAAATTACGATATTTAAGCATCTCCGATTCGGTCTTTGAGACCAGCTCCGAGAGTGTCTGAATATTGGCCGCCCGCAGGCAGTTGGATGATCTGACCGAAAGCTCCAACTCATCGACCCGGGTTTTTAGAAGTTGACGAACTCGCACCGTTTCCTCATCCTCTTCTTCCTCTTCCTCGATTTCAATCTCTTCATCAATATGAATAAACTGCTGCAGATGATCTTTTAATATTTTGGCGCCGTATGAGAGGGCATCTTCCGGTGTAATCGAGCCGTCGGTGGTAATCTCCATGGCCAGTTGATCAAAATCGGTGCGCTGTCCGACCCGCGTATTTTCGACGTCAAAATTTATTTTGACAACCGGTGAGAATAGCGAATCGACATAGATAGTGCCGACCGGGGCATCCGGCCTTTTATTATTGTCAGCCAGGACATAACTGCGGCCCGAATCGATATCGATTTCTATTCCGAATTCCCTGTCCTCGACCAGTTCGCAAATATGCAGGTCGGGATTCAGAATTTCGATTTCCGGATCGATATCAAACATACCGGCAGTAATCTTGCCTTTTTTATCGGTCGAAAATCGAATCGTTTTGAGATGATCGGCATGCATCCGAACGCGAATTTTTTTGACATTTAAAACCAGGTCGGTGAGATCCTCGTATAATCCCTCGATAGTCGTGAATTCATGTAAGGCATGATCGACGCGCAGAGAAACCACGGCCGCCCCCTGGATAGATGACAAGAGAACTCTTCGCAGTGAATTACCCAGAGTCGTTCCGAATCCTCTTTCCAGAGGTTCAATCACGAATCGGGAATAGTTTTCGGTCGCCGATGATTGATCCAGGACGATTTCTTTCGGCATTTGTATTGGTTTCCATTTCATATCAAAAGCCTCCCTCAAAGGCATACGGTTCCTACTTAGAGTATAACTCGACAATTAGCTGTTCGTTGGCGGTAATTGGAATATTTTCCCGACTCGGGATTTCCAATAGTTCACCTTCCATAGCCGCCTTATTTAACCGCAGCCAGCCCAGTTCATCAGTCTGCGAAAAATCCTTCAGCGATGAATGGATTATGTCGAGTTTTTTTGATTTATCTCGCACTTTAATAATATCAGTCGGTTTTACCTGAAATGACGGAATATCAACAATACGGTCGTTGACCGAAAAATGGCGATGCCGCACCAACTGGCGGGCCGCTTTACGCGAGGGAGCAAATCCGAGCCGATAGACCATATTATCCATCCGGCGCTCCAGCATCTGAAGCAGGATTTCACCGGTTACTCCTTTTATTGTTTCCGCTTTTCTGAAATAGTTTCTGAACTGCTTTTCCAGGATTCCGTAAATTCGACGGACCTTCTGCTTTTCACGCAACTGTTTTCCGTAATCAGAAACTTTATAGCGCATCCGCTGACCGTGCTGACCGGGTCCATAAGCTCTTCTTTCGAAAGCACATTTGTCGGTCAGACAGCGATGTCCCTTCAAAAAGAGCTTTTCCCGTTCGCGGCGACACAGCTTGCAGTTAGCGTCACGATATCGAGCCATGAATTCTCCTTAACAGCAAAAATTATAATACTTTTTTATACCCGTCGTCTCTTTGGCGGGCGACATCCGTTATGAGGTATGGGGGTGACATCTTTAATAGCCGTGATATCCAATCCTGCCGCGGAAAGGGATCGGATCGCTGCTTCGCGACCGCTGCCCGGCCCTTTGACCCACACTTCAATCTTTCTGACGCCGAGGTCCATTGCCTCTTTGGCGGTTGAATTGGCCGCCAACTGAGCCGCAAACGGCGTCGATTTTTTCGAGCCCTTGAAACCAACTTTTCCGGCCGATGCCCAACTAATCGTATGCCCGCGAGTATCCGTAATAGTCACAATCGTATTGTTAAACGTCGCCTTAATATGGGCAATGCCATTCGAGTCAATTTTTCCCAGCTTCTTTTTTGGTTTCGCTTTTTTCTTAGTATCTGCCACTTAATACCTCATAGATTCCTATTTTGCGGATGGAGCTTTTTTCTTGCCGGCCACCGTTCGACGCGGACCTTTACAGGTTCGAGCATTGGTTTTGGTCCGCTGACCACGCATCGGCAAACCCCGACGATGACGCAATCCACGATAACTGCCAATATCAATCAAACGCTTGATATTCATGGATACTTCACCTCGAAGAGCACCTTCCACCTTATAATCATTTTCAATTATGGCGCGTAATTTGGCAACATCTTCTTCAGTTAGTTTATTAACGCGTATTTCCGGGCTAATCCCGGTTTTGGTCAAAATCTCTTTGGAAGATGTCCGACCTATTCCGTAAATGTATGTCAGGCCGATTTCAACGCGCTTTTCTCTCGGTAAATCGACTCCGGCGATTCGTGCCAACGCAACCTCCTATAATCTTAAATTACCTATCCCTGCCGTTGCTTATGGCTGGGATTTTTACTACAGATGACCCTTAAGACGCCTTTGCGTCGGATAATCTTGCAATGCTCGCATCGCTTTTTAATTGATGAACGAACTTTCATTTTATTTCACCTTCATCCAGCCTTTAATTACTTATATCTATATACGATTCTACCGCGCGACAGGTCATAAGGCGACAACTCCAGAGTAACGCGATCACCCGGTAAAATTTTAATAAAGTGCATTCTCATTTTGCCTGA
>CAZJLX010000197.1:0-5317 GCA_964546545.1 uncultured Ignavibacteriaceae bacterium
AATCGGTTTCGGATCCATTATTGCCGCCGGTTCGGTGGTGACTCGCGATGTCCCGGCCGGTATGCTGGCGGCCGGCAATCCGGCAAAAATAATCCGCGAAACCGCCCCCTGGAGTTGAACCGTCAATGAAGAAAATTAAAGTCGCGTACTTTATAGATATTTATCGACCGGGCGCAGGGACAGAAAATCAATTAAAATTTATTTTACAGAATCAGGACCCGGAGCGGGTCGAGGCAAAGCTGTTTACTCTTCGCGAGACGATTGATAATAAATATTTGTCCGAAATCCCCTGCCCGACCGAATGTCTTTATGTTAAAAGCCTGTTCAGTCCTGATGGGATTATTAAATTTTTCAATCTGGTCCGGCGGCTGCGGCGTGAAAAATTCGATATTGCCATGATATATTTTGTCGACAGTAATCTTTTTGTAGCGCCCGCCTGCCGATTGGCCGGTCTGAACAATATAGTGGTCAACCGGCGTGATCTCGGGTACTGGTACGGTGAAAGAAATATGCGGCTGTTAAATCGCATCAATCGACTTACCGATTATTTTCTGGTCAATTCGTATGCCGTTAAAAAGGTGGTTACTTTGTCGGAGAAATTCCCGGCTGATCGTATCAAAGTTATTTACAATGCTCTTCGGGAAAAAGAGAGTAAAAAACCGGATGACATAAGCCGAGAGAAATTGAATATACCTCCGGATGCCCGCATTGTCGGCATTGTCGCCAATTTAAGACCGGTCAAACGGATTGATCGGTTTCTTCAAGTCGCCGCCAAAGTCCGGAGTAAAATAAATAACAGCTTTTTTCTGGTTTTGGGGGGGGGAGAACTGGAGCGGGAATTAAAAGAATTGTCCATATCTCTTGGTTTAAAGGATCAAATCAGCTTCTTGGGGCAGGTTTCAAATGTCTCTTCATATCTGAGCCTGTTTGAGGTCGGCGTACTCACATCAGAATCGGAGGGTCTATCCAATACACTAATGGAATACCTTCAGGCCGATGTGCCATCGGTCGCTTTTAATGTCGGCGGTAATAATGAAATTATAAAAAACGAAGTCAATGGTTTCACTGTTCCCGACGGTAATATTGAAAAAATGGCCAATTGTATAACGGAGATTTTAAATAATAGCAATCTGGCGGAAAAATTCTCCGCCGCGGGTAAAGAGATGGTGGAAAATCAATTTCAGCCTGCCAATATGATAAATCAGCTTCATTCCTTTTATAAAACGATTGTTTCCTCGAAAAAGCGTAAGGCTCGATTTGATTGAATTTTAAACAGTGTCTTTCATTTATACAGTCATATCAAAAATACCGCCTAAATTGGCTTTTTTGTCTATTGGTATACAACGACTTCCCTTGTTTATTGTCGCCGCTTTTGGGGCATCGTATTTGCATCAGTTAAATAATACGGAATTTTCTTATGATTAAATGGTATCAGGCTAAAGGAGGTAATTTATATCTGGTCGAATCAGCGGAAGGATTCGACCGGTCCGACAGATGACTTGCCGCGACGGATAATTTGCTGGCGAAAAATATAGCCTTTAAAATATTTTTTGCTTTTTGGCGTCTTTGTAAATCTGTATATATGTCGATATAGATACTGACAGCGAACTTATCCCAATCGAATCAACATGTTCGAGGAGGTTTATGGTGTTTAACAGACAAATAAAATGTCGAAAATATCTTCTTATTTTAAGGCCGATTGTATTCGCTCTTATGCTTTTAATGCTGACAGCGCCGGTTTTTGCCGGCCGACATGTGGTCAGCTCGCTGCCCCAGTCCTTTTCTCAATCGAATCATACGGCTGATACGTGGGATACGGTCGTTATAAATGGCACCAAATTGACCAGTGCCACCAGCGGGCTGGAGTTTGTCGGTTGCCACAACTGGCTGGTTCAGCTTGATCAGGACACGATTGTTTTCGGTCAGGGCTCAAGTTCGGCGCAGTGGGGTAGTTATGGAATCAATTTCCGCGCCTATGGCTATGACGGTTGCAGCGATGTTATCATTCAGGGTGGATATATTCTCAATAATCCTCAGGGTATCGATACTCTCAATTATGATCCGACCGATACCCTCAGCGGACGCTGTAACGGTATCATAATGGGTTTTGCCTCGCACAACCTGACAATCGATGGCACCTTCATCCGTATCGCCGCTTATTCCAGTCATGGAATCCGTACCGGCGGTTATCATAGTCAGCTTATTAAAAATGTAACGATCGATCAGGCCACTCCCGGATTTCACAATCGTGGCAGTTTTGATGCCTGTGCCATTAAGGGTGTTGATTTTAATACCTCCGAACTCGGCGGCGGGATTGATTATCATTTTAGAATAGAAAATGTCAAAGTCCTTCGCTGCCCTCATGCCGGTTTCTATTTTAATGCCAATCAGACCGGCGATAACTATGTCGTGGGACAGATAGAAGCCTGTTCGCTGGTCGTCGATTCGCGGAATATTATGTACTGGCCGACCGGCGATGGCCAGACCGAGCATGGTCGCGCCAATTGTTATGGTATTCAGTTCACTCGCGCCGGTCCGGGAACATACATAAAAAATTGTAAGATAACGGCCGGGGAGTCTCATCATGGCGGCCGCGGTATTCAGTTTGTCTACTCCAAGGCGACCGAGGCCAATCCGGTGGTGGTTTGTTCGACCTATGTCGAGTCGCATGAATCGGCCGATGTGGCCTTTACCGGGACTAATGGCTATTTCCCGTGCGCCATGAAGATCCGACAAAATTGTAGTGGAATACATGTTTTTGATAATACTTTTATTTATATTGGCGACGGTTCGGTCCCCTGGGGCACAGTGACCGGTTCGTATTACAGGGCAGGACATCCGTTTGTCTATCAGCATTGGACATCCAATCCGACCCCACCGTATTATATTACTGTTGAAAACAATCTGATTCGCGCCATCGATCGCAATCCGAGTGGTGGTGCCGATCTTGATGGGGTCATATTTGATTTGACCACTACCTATGATCCGTCATTTATCTGGCGCCATAACCGGGTCGAGACCGACGATATCGGTTATCGCTGGGGTGGTTATGACGGCCAGGCCAATTCGACCGTCATTGTCGGCGATACTCTGCGACTCGTGGATACTTCCAACACCGATCATTGCGCCTTTCAACTCGGTTATCTGTCTATGCCATATGATTCCCGTGACGTGGTTATGCAGGATATGTACTATGAAAACAGCAACGGTAATCCGACTGATTATGATAAAAGTATTGAATTCCCCTCGCCTTACGGCAATGGCGATATTACTTTAAAACGGACTCTTAATATTTATGTCAGGGGCAGTAATGGTTTGCCGGTCATCGGCGCTGCGGTTACAGCCGTCAATAATTATGGACAAACCGTTATCAACGGAACGACCGACAATGGCGGACGTGTTTCCGGTGTCGTATCCTATTATTTTGATATCCGATCCGGAACTGACTCAGCGACCTATAATTCATTTACTATTAACGCTTCCCGATCAGGTGATAACTCGGCGCATGATTTCAATGTCGCATGGGATCAATATAAAGACACACTTACTCTTTCCTCAACTGTGGGTGATGGTGTTTGGGATGATGATGAACCGGCCGAAGATGTGGTGGCCCCGTCGGCGATTAATGATTTGGATGCTTCCATCGGCGATAGTACCGGTTCGGTCACTTTGGCCTGGTCGGTCCCGGGTGATGATGGCGATATCGGTCAGGCGGCCTATTATATTATAAAATACGCAACCTTTGCAATTACAGATAATAACTGGTCGGCGGCAACCACAGTCGCCGACCCGCCTCTTCCGACTGATCCCGATATTCAAGCGACGCAAGGCCACACTATTTACGGTATTGACCCGGGCGTCTATTATTACTTTGCCATGAAAACTTATGATGAGGCTAATAATCCTTCACCTTTGTCAAATATTGCCGAAAGTTATGCCAAAGGTATCGCCCCGCCGGTAACTGATTCGGTCAGTCTCGATACCGCGACTGTAGAAATTTTCCTGTTCGTCAATCAGGTGCAGTCATATCTAAATCTTGTTTACCAGTATGAGCTGGATCTGGATGAACATTTTGAAAGCCCCGTGATCAAAGAGGGTAGCCTTGGCGGCTCCCAGGTTTACGCCACTTATGATAATATTCAGGATAATCAACGCTATTATTGGCGTTGCCGGGCATTATCGGATAATGGCTCAGATACATCGGCCTGGTCTTTGACCGACAATTTTATTTTTACCGAAATGTCGATTGAACATGAGGATACAACTGATGCTGTCTTTTCGCCGATCGCCCCACTGGCTAACGCTCAACTTACCACTTCATATCCAACCTTGATAATCAGTAATCTTGACGATAATCCGAATATTTATCGTTTTGAGATTTCCGACGACTCGACTTTTTCAGGTCCCTTGATGGCGGCATCAGATGATGTCGATCAGGATTCAAGCGGACAGACTTTGTGGAAAGTGGATCAACCTTTGGAGGCTGGAAATTATTTCTGGAGGGCCAAAGTCAATGGCGGCTCATATAGTGAGATTTCGTCTTTTTCCATAATGCCCCAAACCCATGTTTATCCTAATCCGTTTGTTCTTTCTAACGGTATTCCGGCGACTTTTACCGAGGTTCCGGCCGGTGTCAACCTGACTCTGACAACCGTCTCCGGCACTATTGTCAAACGCTGGTTAAACAGTGACGGCAGCGATATTAGTTGGAATGGTACCAATGATTCGGGTCAACAGGTTGCTTCAGGTGTGTACCTTTGGTATATCGAAGGAACAGGTACTGATGGCAAACTGGTTGTTATAAAATAAAAAATTTCTGAATATTTTATCAACTTAGAATAAATATAAAACAATCCATTTATTAAATATTTTACGATTTATCTTTTTGCCAATTATTCCAGACAGATTCAAAAAATCGGGCCAATTGCGCGGCCGCTTCCTTTGAACCAGCTGTATTGGGATGCGGATCGCCGGCAATGTTGCGGCGATATTCCAACTTAAGATAATTATTTTCACCCGCCAGAACATCAAACAGGTCAAACACGACAAAATTATCCGGGCCGTTTTGCCTTTTATATTCAGGCAAAAACTCATTTGTCAGCCAATTATTAAACTGTCTGGCGCGGGCGGCATTTTCCGGCGGACTTAACTCCTCTATCAATGGCGGAGCGGTCAGATAAACAAACAGCTTATTCGGGTATTTTTTTAACTGCTCGGCGATAGAATTAAAAGTCGCCCGGTAATTGGCTATGGTTCGTTCGGCACTTGAAGGATCCCCCGGAGTGGTGCCATCTCCCGTTAAGTTGCTGTTCGGGAA
>CAZJLX010000198.1:0-5314 GCA_964546545.1 uncultured Ignavibacteriaceae bacterium
TTTGGCCGAAAACTCAGGGAAGAAAAATATGAAGAGATATATATCAAAGCATTTCCAGCCGCCGGACCGTGTCAATCCAGCCGCCAGCGCCTGACCGATATTCCCCCCGCCAAGGATGGCGATACGTTTTGAAAATCTTTTATCTTTTATCGGCGATGTCATAATCGGATCCCGTCTTTATTAGGTTACTTTATCAATTATCGGTTATGTCACCGAGCGATTTAGTCGTCGATTCAGGATAAACAATAACTTTCTTCTTGACTGAACAGTCCGGTCTATCGATAATAGTCGCATGATTCCTTTTAAAAGGCGGACATCAGCGGTAATTATTTTCACTATTCTGATTATCCTGCTGGTTAATATTGCCTGGTGGCTTTTTTATAGCAAAACCGAACAAAGCTTCGATTTGCAGCTATCGCACCGCCTGAGTGCCCTTGCCCGATTGGGCGGTTCCGATTTAAATCCGGAACTGATAACAGCTCTTCGGGAGGGTTATCTGTCAGCTTATAATTTGACTCTGGAGATTATCGACAAAATCAATCGGTCTGATTCATTGTCGGAGGTGTTTATTATCGATGCCAATTATAATTATCTGGCCTCATCCGACCCGGAACCTGATACACTCTATTATCTGGCCGTTCTGAATAAATTGTATATCGATTCACTCTTTTCCAGTCAATGGACAGATATGACTGATGGTGAAGAGCTATTATCAATCGTTACGCCATCCTATCAGGTCGGAGATGTTTTCTTAAAATCGGCATTCGCTCCCTTACATGATACTCTTGGTCAGACTATTGCGGTTCTGGGGATTGAAGCCGATGTTAACTACAGTGCCGCCTTATTATCTCTCCGAAAAAATTTGTATCTTTCCAGTTTTATCTCGATTCTAAGTGGTCTGATATTCGGACTTTTTTTCTATTTGATTCAGCAGCGCATCAACGCCGCCGAAAATTCGCTTTTTTTGACTCAGTCACAGGCCAATCTGGGCCGGATGGTCGCGGTCGTCTCGCATGAAATAAAAAATCCGCTGATGATTATCCGTGCCTCTGCAGAACGACTCGGAAAAGATGGCGCTAAAGAAGCGCAGTTTATCATCGAGGAGAGTGACCGGCTAAATTCCATTGTCTCCGGTTATCTCGATTTTGCCTCAGGTAAACGGCAATTAAACAAAGATAAGCTTGATATAAAAATATTGCTGACGGAAATCGTTGAAAAGTACGCTCCTCGTCTGGCGCAGTCAAACATAAGTCTGATTCTGAATATGAAAGAAAATAATATCAATGTGCCTGCCGATGAAGTCGCCTTAAGACAGGTTCTGATAAATTTGATTCTAAATGCCGCCGAGGCGAGTAAAAGTGATGAAAGCGGCAAGGTGGAGCTAAGTCTTAAACAACAAAGTGACAGCATTTTAATATCGGTGGCAGATTATGGAGTCGGTATCGATAAGAAACTGATAAAATCGATTTTTGAACCTTTTTATACCACTAAAACCAGCGGTTCCGGTTTAGGGCTCTTTTTCAGTCGCCGATTGATGCGCGATATGGGGGGAGATATTATATTGCAAAGTCAGCCGGGCGGCCCGACAATATTCAGTATTGTACTGCCGACGGACGATAAAGGATAATAATATGGCTCATATTTTAGTAATCGATGATGAAAGCAAAATGACCTATCTGGTCGAAAATGCTCTGGCGGATGGCGGCTTTTCTGTCAAATCGACGAATTCTCCAAAGGAGGCGCTGGAGCTAATCGAAATCCATTCTTTTGATATTGTTGTCACCGATTTTTCGATGCCTGACATTAATGGACTGGACATCTTAAAAAAGGTCAAAGCCAAAGGTGACGCCGAAGTGATCATTATGACCGCCTATGGCTCAGTACAGAATGCGGTCGAAGCGATGAAAGAGGGCGCGGCCGATTATATAGTCAAACCATTCCCGATGGATGAACTGCTGATTTTGTGCCGGAAGCTGGATTATCGTCGTCGCTTAAGCGGTCTGTCTGATATGCTGACCTCTGACTTGAAAAAAATCTCCTACGATGAATTTATCGGCGAGTCGAAAGCGGCTCAACAGCTTCTTGATATGATTTCAAAGGTCGCCGCCAGTGAGGCGACCGTTCTCTTATCCGGCAAATCGGGAACCGGAAAAGAACTCGCCGCTCATCTGGTTCACCAACACTCCCCGCGCCGAAATAATCCGTTTATACCGGTCAATTGTGCTGCCCTGACCGAAACCCTTTTGGAGTCAGAACTCTTTGGCCATGAAAAAGGAGCTTTCACCGGCGCGGTGGCGCGTAAACTTGGTCGTTTTGAACTGGCCGACGGCGGGACAATCTTCCTCGATGAAATCGGTGAAACCTCACCCGCCCTTCAGGCCAAACTTCTGCGAGTGATCGAAGAAAAACAGTTCGTCCGGGTTGGAGGGGTAGATAATGTCAAATCGGATGTGCGTATAATTGCCGCCACCAATCGCAATTTAAAAGATGACATTTCAGCCGGAAAATTTCGCGAGGATCTCTATTTCCGTCTTAATGTTTTTCCGATTAAAATCCCGACTCTGGCCGAGCGCCGGGACGATATCCCCGGTCTGGTCAAATATTTCCTTAAGCACAGTCACTATCGTGACCCGGAATTATCAGACGATATCATTCAGATTCTGAAATCATATTCATGGCCGGGCAATATCCGTGAATTAAAAAATATTCTTGAACGGGCAACAATCCTTGCGGCCGGGGAGAAGATAGGTGCCGAGCATATCGGAATCGAGGATGGGATCGAATCGGCCCCGCTCGACTTAAACGGCAGTATTGCGACCGATTCCGGCTTGGAAGAGGCCGAAAAGAAGATGATTATTCAGGCGTTGGAGGGCTGTAATGGCAATAAAACCGAAGCGGCCAAATTGCTTAAAATAAGTCGCCGGAGACTATATTCGAGGATGAAATTTCATGGAATATAGTGGGTTGTACCGTTCAAAATGTACCCAGAGGTACTTATACAAATGAAATGTCTGAATATCAAGTCTGTAATCTGTTTTCCTGCAACCAATTACATTTTATGACGGTTTGGCATGGAAGTTGAGTATAGGTTATACGGTTTTATTAACAGGAGAAAGATTATGAAAGTAAAATTAGCTAAAATAAGTGCCTTTTTGCTACTCTTGAGCCTTTGCTCGATATCAGCTTTTTCACAAAATTTAAATCAGGTTCGCAACCAGTACATGGGCGAGCTTTCAAAAACAGATCGGGTAATCGAACAGGCAAGGTCAATTATCAGAGAAAATAATGCCGCCTATGATTCGGAATTACTTAGAATCGCCACCCGTCAGGCCGAGCGACTTCTTGAAGAAGCTGTCGATTACCAGACAAGGGCATCCGCCTTTCAGGGCAATTCCTCGACTCTGGCTGAAATAAAAAGCGGGATGAAGTTTACAATTCAGGCTCGTGAACTGGCCATGAAAGCGATAATGGTAAAACGCAGCGCCGAAGGCAAAATAGAAGAAAACGAAAATACGGTCCGGAATCAGCTGGAAAAAGTTGATAGGCAAATAGAAAGATTAAAAGAAAATTTTCAAAGCGAGATTTCGAATCAGTTGCGGACCGCCTTTGATTCAATTATTGAAAATCAGAAACGGGCGTGGGAACTGTTTCGCTCGCGAAATCTGCGAGCCGCGTTGAAAATGTCACATAATGCCGAGCGGGCGATTAAGAAAATAGCCGAGCGACTTAAAGAAAACAATCGTCAGAATCAAAGAATACAAGGTCGCTATAATAATCTGATACAAAAGGCCGAATGGGCAAAGCAGATAATAGCCGGCTGTAACAGCGATGAAGCGGCCAAGATTATGGATCAGGTTGAAAACGCTCTTAATGATACCGGCGGCTATATTGAAAATCAGCAGACAAAAAGAGCCGAAAAAATCATGAATAATATCCGCCGGATGATTCAAAAAATATCTGATTTATGTTCCGATAATAGCGCCCTTGAAGGCGCTCTGGCAAAATTGAAACAGTCGTACGAGCGCTATTCAGGTGAGATTTTACATAGCGGTAACAGAGAGGCTATTCGTCTTTTGGAATCGACCAAAACAAATCTGAATAAGGCGGAAAGATTCTGCTCAGCGGGGGAATCAGAAAAATGTGCCGCCGCGGTCAAAGCTGCCCAGATAAGCTTGCGAAAGGCGATTAGAGTTGCTGGATTATAAATTTTGCGCAATATTCAGATCCAAATAGCCACGGTTTTGCTGGTTATTTCGCAATCAGTAACACTCCAGGCGGCCGAAAATTCAAATGATTTTAAAATTCGTTTAGGTATGGGATATGATTTCATATCTCAGGAATATTTTGTCGATTCACTAAGATATGATGACCCCGATTCGGCGATTGGGCTGTCTATTCTAAGCCGTGATTATCTCGATGATAAAAAGGCGATTTTTTATGTCAAATATGATCCGGACAGCCTGGGACGATATTTTCTGGAAACCGGCTGGGAACAAAGCCCGCATATATATCGGGCCAAAGGTTGGGGACACTTTTCTCTCGGGGAATATAGCAGCCGTCTGGAAACTGATATTTATCTGGATATTAAAAAACGATATCGGGGGGAGACCGAGGAAGGGGAAGAAGCGACCGTTTTAAACGGATATCTTAAGTATCGAAGAAAGTTTTCCGACCGGCTTGAGACAGGCCTTAAAATAAGCGGCGAAACCGTCTCTTTTGATTCTACCGGTCTGTTTGTCTATAATTATTCAAGGCTGGCCGGCGAATTCGAAATCTCCTGTTTCACTGAAAATTTCAATTCGATTTATCTTACCGGTCGACTGGAGCATGGCTATATACCCGATTCATCCGAGCTTGATTTTGATTTAATTCGAGGCCGAATAGGGTATTTTGGAACCTTATGGGGAAGCCATCTGGTAACCGAACTCTCGCTTGAAAATAAAAATTATCAAAAAGCTGACTCTCGCGATGACTATTATTTGACCTCCTTCGAGACCGATTTGAATATTCCGCTGGGTGGTGGATATGCCCTGAATCCCGATTTTGAGGCTGAATACTTCGATTTTGAGGGCGAGGGATATTTCAGCGATGACTATTTTCAGGTCCGTTCCGGTCTGATTCTGGAACGCGAACTAGGCAGTTTTACATTTGCTTTAGGGCCTGAAATTGAACTGCTGGAGATAGCCGCCGACTATCAAAATGACGACGATTATTACGATTATTTGATCTCGGCCGGGCTGGATTATCTTGATCTTGAACGTATTTTTATATTTGTGGAAAATAAAATCGGGCATCTGGTCAATCCGGGGATCAA
>CAZJLX010000199.1:0-1194 GCA_964546545.1 uncultured Ignavibacteriaceae bacterium
CCGAATGACCCGACCGGAATTAGAGACAGGCAAAAAAGCCAGACTAAATATGTAAAGCGCCTGCTGATAACATTTACCGAAATTTTCTCGGTTAGTTTTAAATCGTTAGAAAGCGGCTATACCAACTCCTCCTTAAAATCGCCGAGAAGAATAACTTCTTCAGCCAGGCTAATTCCGAATTTATCCTTAACTTTTGATTTCAATAAACCGGCCAGTTTATATATCTGATCCGAGTTTGCCGAGCCGTCATTAACGATAATATTGGCATGTTTTTCAAATACCCGCGCACCACCAAACTTCATCTTTTTGGCGCCTACTTCTTCTAAAAGCCGGCCGGCCGAAAGTTTCCCGAATTTTTGCCTTTTATCCGGAATATTTTTAAAAAAACAGCCGGCGGAAAAGCGATCAAGCGGCAATTTTCTGTTTCTTTCCACCATTATTTCTTCGACTTTTCGGTAAATAGATTCCTTTTTGCCCGGTTTTAGTGCAAAAGTTGCCCTAATTACTATATCGCCCGTTTTCTTCAATATTGAATAGCGATAATCAAAATGTAATTCCTCAGCCTTAACTGTTTTCGTAACTCCCTGTCTGTCAATTAAATCGGCTGCACACAAAACATCTTTAATTTCGGCGCCATAAGCGCCGGCATTTCCGTACACCGCTCCACCCATAGTTCCCCATATACCAGTAGCAAATTCAAGGCCGCTTAGGCTGTTTTGTGTGGCAAAATCAACCAGCTTTTGAAGATTTTCTCCAGCACCGCAAATAATCGTATTGCCATGGCATTCAAGCCCCATGATACAATTTTTTATTACCAGACCATTATAGCCGGAATCGGATATTAAAACATTGGAGCCACCACCCAATAAGAAATAAGGAATCTTAAATTTTATGGCAGTGTTCAGAACAGTTTTTAACTCGTCGCCGGAGCTGATTTCGATAAACAGTCGGGCTGTTCCGCCAGTTCCAAAAGTCGTGTAATTGGCCAACGGCCAGTCGCTTTTAATCCTCTCGCCAAAGCAACTCTTCAGCTCGATAAGTGACAAACTATAATCCCAGACGGTTTTATTCATTCTGCCTAAAATATACCTTAAAATGGCCCAATTAACAAGCCGAAAGCAATTATCGGAGCTTTTTTTACTGCGGCTATTTATTTATTAGAAAACCGAAAAAGCGGCTTATTTATTATCCTCA
>CAZJLX010000199.1:1204-5302 GCA_964546545.1 uncultured Ignavibacteriaceae bacterium
GATTTCGTTTCACTTATTTCTTCCGAAGCTTCCGACTCCTTTTGAGAACTGCTCGCGTCACCGGCCGTTTCAGATGTTTTATCCTCTGCTTCTGATTTCTTTTCGTCCGGGTTGTCCCCCTTTTTGCTTTCATCAATATAATTCAGACGCGCCTCATACAATACTCGATCAATCAAATCCTTTTCGTCCTTACTCAGATTTCCTGCGGTTTTTTCCGCCAGCATCGCCAGCATATCTATAGAAGCTTTGGCCTGATCCAAATTGCGTTCTATTTTTCCGCTTATCGGCGAAGCGATCTTGCCCATCTGCTGCATCGCCGCCACCTGTAATGACAGCACCAGTTGAAAAAAATGGCCGTCAATGTCACTTTTAAAGTCATTCATTTACAGCGCTCCTTTATATCTGACATATCATATTTCATCATATCGGTAATACTCAACCAGTCCGAGCTAAGGTTTTTCTTTCCTCGACTCGTCCTGAAAGATAGGCTAATAATTTCCGCCCACCTCTGTCAAGCTCTTTATCGCCCGAAAGCAGAGTTGCGACTATTTTCCTGGCCGGGGTCAAAAAATCGGTATCGGTGGAAAGATTTGCGATTCGTAATTCGGGCAGACCATGCTGCCTTGTGCCGAAGAATTCACCGGGGCCACGCAGTTGCAGATCGGCCTCGGCGATCTCGAAACCATCAATTGTCGCTTCAAACATTTCCAGTCTTTTTTTGGCCAGTTCGCTGATCGGCGATGAAGCCAGCGCAATAGCCAGTCCTTTTTTTTCGCCGCGACCGACCCGTCCCCTCAATTGATGTAATTGAGAGAGACCGAATCGTTCGGCATGCTCGATAACCATCATTGTCGCTGACGGGATATCTACTCCGACCTCAATAACGGTGGTTGCCACTATAATATCAATTTTGCGATTTCGAAAATCGGTGATAACTTTTTCTCGTTTATCTTTTTTAACTCGGCCATGAATCAGGCCGACTTTGAATTCCGGAAAGATATCTTTTTTCAATCTTTCATATTCTTCCTCGGCTGCCTGGAGATCAAGTTTTTCCGATTTTTCGACCAGAGGATAAACAAAAAAGAGCTGTTCCCCTTTACTAAGTCGACCTTTCAGATAATCGTAAATTTCAGGGCGAGCAGTGGCTGTACGCCAGACGGTTCTGTTTGCCTTACGACCGGGCGGCATGGTTTTAATTGATGAAATATCCAGATCGCCATACAGCGTCAGCGCCAATGTCCTCGGAATCGGAGTCGCGGACATGACCAGAGTATCCGGAAAGTTGCCTTTTCCGATTAACCGACTGCGCTGCATCACTCCGAAGCGCTGCTGCTCATCAATAATGGCCAGCCCCAGATTATAAAATTTTACCGATTTCGAAATGATCGCATGAGTGCCGAAGGCGACTGCAATCTCACCACATTCGATTGCTTTTTCTATATTTTGTCGCTTGGCCTTTTTTATCGATCCGGTTATCAGGGCAGAATTGATTCCGATTTTTTCCAGTATTTCCGACCAGTTTTTAAAATGCTGTTCGGCCAAAATTTCGGTCGGTGCCATAAATACGGTTTGCAGATTATTCTCTGCGGCATAAACGGCGGCCAGAAGCGCCACTACCGTTTTGCCACAGCCGACATCACCATGTAACAGCCGATGCATCGGTCGCTCGGAAGAAAGATCATCGAATATCTCCCGCCCTGCTTTTTGTTGATCTTCGGTCAATTTAAATGGCAACTGTTTTATAAACTGCCGGATTTTTTCGTCCGGTTTTTTATAAGAATGTTTTTTGGTTATTACTTTTTTATCGAAGCGATTTTTTAAAATCAAATATTGAAGTTCCAGGAGTTCATCAAAAGCGAGTCGCCGTCGCGCCTTCTCGACATCGGCCATTTTTTCCGGGTAATGAATTAATTGCAAGGCCTTTGGCAGCGGTATCAATTTATTATCTGACATTATCTTCTCCGGAAGATAATCGGCGGTCATACGCTCCAAATTGTCCAAAAGCTGCGAAATAATCCGACGCAGTAATCGTCCGGTAACACCCGCCTTTTTCAGCTCGGCGGTTGAAGGATAAACCGGAACTATGCGGCCGGTATGAATCAACCCGGCATCATCTTCCTCAATCCGTTCCACTTCCGGATGGACGATTTGTCTTTGCTGAAAATATGTCACGGAACCGGTGACAGCAAAGATATCCCCCTTTTTAAACATTTTTTCCAGAAACCGGTATCCTGAAAACCAGATAAGTGCAATAAAACCACTGTCATCACCCAGAATAACTTCGAGTCGTGATTTCCGCCCTTTTAAAATGCCTTTTCCAAGAACCCGGCCTATTATGGTCACATTCATATTGGCTTGAAGTGAGCCAATCGGGACAACCATTGATCGGTCCAGATATCTCCGCGGCAGATAATATATTAACTGACCCACCCTGTCGATTCCGATATTGGCCAGGGCCGCAGCGCGGCGCGGTCCGACACCTTTGAGATACTGAACTTCCGATTGTAGACTGATTTCCGGCATAGAAAAAATGTTACCTATCGTCAGACTATAAGTCAACAATAATTGAATTCAGGGGCATTTGAAAAAAATTGCGAATTGTCGAAACATAATCATTATAATTATTGTTGCAGGCGGTAATCACTCATTATATAATTTAAATAAAGTTAACAAGGAGGTAAAATGAAACAATCAATCACAATCATTCTGACATTCTTCTCACTCTTATTGCTATCAGGTGTTGTTTTTGCGGAAGTGGGCTGGGAAAAATCGATGGATCTGAATCTGAACGTTACGCAGTCGTCGTATTCCGATAGCTGGGTCGGGGGCGAGGCCGGGAATGTGACCTGGGTTTCCAACGCCAATGGTATTTTCGCCAAACAGATGTCGCCGAAATTTCATCTTAAAAACAGTATTAAACTCTCTTTCGGCCAGACAGTGAGTCAGGATAAGGACACGAAAAAATGGTCTAAACCGGCGAAATCGACCGATGAGATTGATCTGGAAGCACTGGGTCGTCTCACAATCCAATCATTTATTGAGCCATATGTTGCCATGCGATTTGAATCGCAGTTTCTTGATACCAGAGATGATCCCAACAAACATTATATTAATCCGGCATTGTTGACGTTGTCGGCCGGCGGTGCCAAACAGCTTTTAAAAAAAGATAAAGATGAAGTGCTGACTCGACTCGGCTTTGCCTTAAAAGAAAACTTTGATTATGGCCGGAAAACGACCAGCGATGGAGGTATTGAATCGGTCAGTGACGCCAAACTGGTACTTAGCGACAAGCTTGGATATCTTGGAAAACTTACTTTGTATAAGGCTTTATTTTATTCGGAGAAAGATAAAGTAGCCGGCATGGTATACGAAGATTACTGGAAAGCAATTGACATTAGCTGGAAAAATACTTTAACGGCGGCAGTTTCCAAATATATTCAGGTTTCATTTTATCTGGAACTGCAATACGACAAACAGATTAGCCTGAAAGGCCGGTTAAAAGAAACTCTGGCGCTGGGTGTTACCTACAAGATGTTTTAATATTTTTTAATTTTTTGGGAAGATTCATATATTCGGGTGGTATACTGATTAGACAGCCCACCCGATTATTTTTTGGAGGTGATTTATGATTCGGCGCAGAATTTTTACCGGTATCCTGCTGTTCGTATTTTTTATTGTTTACTTTTTATTCGCAACGCAAAACAGCTATTGTGATTCTTCGATGAAAATTAAAAGCTATAGCAGTCCGGGCAGTTATAACGGACATAAGTTTTCATTTGATCTCTTTTCCGAAGTTGTTAAAAATGAACCCGATAATAATCTCTTCATCTCACCTTTGAGTGCGATTTATGCTTTGACAATGGTGCTCAACGGAGCAGAAGGTACTACCAAAGATGAGATGAAAAATGTTTTGGGTCTTGAAGATTATGAAATCGGCGAATTGAACAGCTATCTGAAAAATCTAACGAAATATCTGACTTCTGCTGATAAGCAAGTTGAACTTAGCATTGCGAATTCCATTTGGTCAAATCCAAAATTTAATTTTAAGAGCGAATATTTTGATGTTATCTCGAAAAGTTATGACGCCGAGCTGAACAA
>CAZJLX010000200.1:0-4878 GCA_964546545.1 uncultured Ignavibacteriaceae bacterium
TTTGATCCATTATATTCGGATAAACAGACAGTTCGGCCTGGCTATGACTTATTTCTTTATAATAAATAGAACGCTCATCTCGATAGAGAGAGACCTTTGTTGAAACCGACCCGGGATTAATTACAAGTATCAGATTTGACATATCTTTATCTAAACCTATTCTTATAAATTATCATTCCAGAATCAGGTATATCAATAGCTGTGCCAATCAGGTAATTAGTCTAACATGTTGACACACTATGCAATAGAGTTTCTGTCTATAATTCCATTTTTGAATTGCCATATCATATTGAAATTAGTATATTCCATTATGCAATGTTTTTATGCAAATGGCCGATTTTGATTAATAAAGAGGGTATTCAAACAGTCTGTTATTTGGTGGTGATTTTATGAAAGCCGAGGATCTCCGACTACAGGAACTGGTCGATTTTGAAGAAGGTAATTTGACTTTGTACGGCCGACGCCTGATACTTCATTCCATCCATGCTTTTGCGCAATTCAGAAAAGATATTCTCGATATGCTGGGCGCCGAACATGCGCGCAGAATATTTACACGTTTTGGATTTTTTTGGGGACAGGCTGACGCTGCCGCCATGAAGCGGATTCTTGAATGGAAAGATCATACCGAACTACTTCGCGCGGGCGGTCGTCTGCATACACTGGAGGGAGCGGCCCAGGTTTCTTTCGATAAGTTGAAGTGTGATAAAAAAGCGGGTAAACTATATATGGAAGTTACATGGAAGGATTCCGGAGAGGCGGAAGAACACTTAAGAGAAGTCGGCTGGTCCGATTCGCCGATCTGTTGGAAACTGGTTGGATACGCAAGCGGATACTCCACATTTTGTATGGGCAAACCGGTTTATTTTATCGAAAAAAAGTGTCGTGCAAAAGGGGATGATGTTTGTACGGCGGTGGGAAAAGATATTGATTCCTGGGGCGATGAGATAAAATCTCATTTGCAGTACTTTGAAGCGGAGGATATTAAGGGCGAGGTTATAAAACTGACGGAACAACTGCATGAAAAAATGAAAGATCTGGAGAAACGGCGCCGGACATTCAGCCGCCTTCAAAGAACAATGACCCCTTTCTTTCTTGAATTCCGCAGCAATGCATTAAAGAAGACTCTCGATCTGGCCGATCGTATCGCCCAGTTCGATTCGTCAGTTTTAATAACCGGAGAAACGGGCGTCGGCAAAGAAGTTTTGGCTCATTATATTCATAATAAGTCGCATAGATCCAATGGACCTTTTGTTGCCATAAACTGCGGGGCCTTGCCGGAAACACTTCTGGAAAGCGAATTGTTCGGTCATAAGGCCGGTTCCTTTACGGGGGCGATTCGAGACCGGGTCGGTTTATTCGAACAGGCCAACAAAGGCACAGTTTTTCTAGATGAAATCGGAGATATCAGCCCGGCGATGCAGCTTAATATTCTGCGTGTCCTTCAGGAGAAGGAAGTCACCCGAATCGGTGAAAGCATTTCCCGAAAAATAGACTCCCGGATAATTTCGGCGACCAATAAAAGGCTGGAAGATTCTGTAGCCAAAGGCAATTTTCGGGAAGACCTTCTATACCGCTTAAGAGTGATAGAACTGGAAATTCCTCCTTTACGGGAACGACAGGAAGACATTATACCCTTGGCCAGATATATTGTCTCCAAGTTTTCAAAGAGACTTAAGATTCCAGATTTAAGGCTCGATGCGACCTCGCTGGATTACCTGCTGGCCTATTCCTGGCCGGGCAATATACGAGAGATGGAAAATATAATCGAACGGGCGGCAATTCTTAGTAAAGACGGACTGATCAGGCCAGAATATCTGCCTCCCAATATGATTCGGGATACCAGGATTTTCGCCAAAATAGGCGATCAGGTTCCCCAAACGCTGGAGCAGATGGAGAAAAGGTATATCGATTTCGTTTTAAAATCAACCGCAGGAAATAAGGCGCAGGCATCGAAAATTCTCGGTATTAGTACATCAACTTTGTGGCGCAAACTTCAGCAAACATAAGTAATAGATTCTTTATTTGGTCAAATTAATTTTATATCAGATGATACTGCTCTAACGGCAAATTTACCTTTTCGGGATTTAATTTTAAACCAGGATTAACAGATAAACCATTTCATTATGAAATGGTCATAAACAATCCGGCTTCCGATTCGAGGAAGAAAAATATCCAGATAATTATTTTAATCTTATTTATTTGTTATTCGTCAAAATCGTATCCAGTCAAATAACTTCTTGAATGATATGGCATTTTGCAGTTCGATGACCGGGCGATTATCTGTCTATGCAAAATAAATAATAGACATTATTCGGTAAAAATGTCCGCTTTATTTAAACGGCACAGCATTTGTTTAGAATAATAATGAAGGATTAGTAAAAGTGAAAATATTGAAAATTACTGAACCAAATAAAACAAATTCAGGGCTGTTAGCCGGACAAACAGACTGGAGGATATCATGGAAATGAACAAAACATTGGCATATGAGTGTGAAGCATTTAAATCTTATCTTAAAAAGGATACGGCGATTATATATCTTAAGGATAATATTCTCGATATTGCCGTTGATTTTGAGCTAAAAGAAAAATTCTCTTCGGTACTGGCGGAAATAGAGTCAGCACCGGGCATAAAATCACTGCTGCTGATGAACTCGGCCGGTTCCCTTTCAAACGCCACCTATCAACGATTTTTCAGAAGAGATGCCCAATCCGGGGGGAATAGTGAGAACGATTTTAATTCCGTGCTGAAAACTCTGAGATTGAAACAATATGAGACGTTACTGGCCCAGGTTGTACTTAAAGTCGCGACTTTCCAGAAAATAGTTATTTTTGCTTTGCAGGGTAATATTGCTCTGACCTTTTTTGGCACGACCCTCGCCGGCGACTTTAGAATTGCGGCAAACAATGTTATCTTTTCACCCTATTACCTGAGCCGTCGGTTTCCGCCTAATCCGGCCCTGGGTTATCTGTTAACGCAGTATATAGGTTACGGAAAAACCGTAGAGCTTCTTCTGTCCGAGAATCCGCTCGATGCATTTAAAGCAAAAAAACTGGGTCTCATAAGTGAAGTCATTGAACCGGGCAAATTCGAAGAAAAAAGTATAAAGATTGCCACGCAACTGTCGAATCTCCCGGTTAATACCATTAAGCATGTCAGAAAATTACTGCAGCGTTCTATCGACGGTTTACATAAATGCGTTGAGAAAAAGTTGTATACGCTCGATGACGTCAGCCTGAAGACTACCTTATTATGATAGCAGAGAATGGATAATATTACAATGTATGTATACGGACCGGTGCCGTCGCGCAGATTGGGACGCTCTCTCGGGGTCAGTCCTATCCCTTCCAAAACATGTTCCTATTCCTGTGTTTATTGTCAACTGGGAAAAACCAACCGGAAACAGATAAAAAGAGAAAGTTTCTATCCAAAAGAGGATATCTTTACCGAAATCGTCAAGAACATCTATAATCCCAGGCCTGATTTCATAACTATTGTCGGAGATGGCGAACCGACCTTATTCCGCGATCTGGGATGGCTGATTCGCCGTATAAAAACCTCCCTGCAAATTCCCACGGCCATTATTACCAACGGTTCTCTGTTATTTCGCAAGGATGTCCGGCAGGATTTACAGAAAGCCGACGTTGTTATTCCGACCCTGGATGCCGGTGATGAAAAGCTGTTTGATATAATTAACAGGCCGCATTGTGGTATTGATTTCGGCACGATGCTTAAGGGCATGGAGACCTTTCGCAATGAATATTCCGGGCAGATATGGCTGGAAGTCATGCTCGTCAAGGGATTGAACGATACCGAAGACAATCTGGTCAAAATTAAAAGCGCTATTGACAAAATCCGGCCGGATAAAGTCTATTTGCTGACTCCGGTTCGTCCGCCCTCGGAAACATGGGTCTCCCCGCCAGATTTAAAACATATTAAAATGGCACTGAATATCATAAAACAAGCCATTCCTATTTTGGATATCGAAACCGGAGCTTTTGAATTGAAAGCATTCGATTCCGCCCGGAAGGCGATTCTTGAAATCGGCATGAGACATCCGATGCGGCAGCAGCAGATTTTGCAAATCGAAGAGCACTTCCACGAACAGGGTATGCTGGATCGAATGATTAATTCAGGAGATTTAATCAAAGTAAATTATAACGATATAAGTTATTATCTGCCATCAATCATCATCAACCACAAAGATAATCAGGAGACAAGTAATTCAAAACAGTAAATCGGCAGGCTGGTAACATTTAAAATGATAATAAAGGGTACTCGCAGTATGGGTCGATTTTTCCCATGAGACCTTGGAAGGAGTTAAAAATGCCAAGAGAAAAAAGAATTTTAACCGACGTCGGAATGAATAATCTTCCCTATCCTATGAAAGTCGTATCCAAAACAGAACCCGGCGGTCAGTCAACGGTCGCCAATATTTCAATTAAAGCGCGTATTATCAGGGAATATGAGGCCTTCTGGATCAACAAATTCATAGCGATTCTTCACAGCCATCATCTCAAAATCGGAACCAATACGCTGCGAATCAACATCAATGATTACATAAATGAGCTAAATGCGACTAAGGTCAAAATTGATTTTGAATACCCCTACTTCATTGAAAAAGCGACACCGGCGTCTTCCGATAAATGTCTGGTCAGATATCGATGCACTTATTCGGCCAAAGTGACAGCCACCGAATCCGATCCAAAAGTAATATTTAAAATCGAGGTCCCGGTCATAACAACCGACCCCTCTTCCGACCCGGAAAAGGAAGGCGGTCTGTTCGGCCAGTTAAGTATGGTGACCATTGAGATCGAATCAAGAGAGGATATTTATGCCGAGGATTTGGTCAACATCGTCGACAAACATGCCCTGTCGCCG
>CAZJLX010000200.1:4888-5262 GCA_964546545.1 uncultured Ignavibacteriaceae bacterium
TAATGACTAAGGAGATCGAAGATGAACTGGCGCGTCTCGATAATATTGAGTGGTATTCGGTAAGGTGCAATAATTTCAGTATGCTTCATTCGTACAGTACGCTGGTCTCGACCGAAAAAAGTATGTGGATCCCGAGCAGTTGTTATGAATTCGAGGAATTATAAAATCATATTTTGAAATATTTACCCAAAAAACAGGAAAGAGCAAGTGCTCGAATCATACCTGACTTTATAAAAGGAGGATTATTATCATGAACGGTAGTTTCCCGGAACATAACAACAAAGTGCGCGAATTGATGGGCAAACTTGGCAAGGAAATCCACGGTCCAGCGGAATCGCCTGCCATCGGATAATCTGCCCTGAAAAATCAACTGC
>CAZJLX010000201.1:0-5255 GCA_964546545.1 uncultured Ignavibacteriaceae bacterium
TTCCTGCTGTCCCCCAAAGCTTCGGCATCAAATGGGATCTGGTCATAGGTGGAAGAATCCATAAATATGTATTCGTTCCCCTGATTATAAAGATATTGCATTTTGCGATCCTGTAAATCAGGCTCATCAAATGATTCGGTTGTCAGAAACGATTTTTCGATAACCTGTCCGGTCAGCAGGTTTTTCATTTTGGCTTTGACATGAGGTCGGCCCCGTCCCATTTTAACATGCTGGAAATCAACTATAAAATACGGATTGCCTTCGTACATCAGTTTCTTGCCTTTTCTAAAATCACTGGAAGAAATCATCCTACCTCCATTATTCTTCAGCCGTGAATATAAAATTTATCGAGAAAAAGGCAATACATTTATGAATTTACCCGATATTGTTCGACCTGCGGCCGATTCGGTTTTGAATTTCGAGTCAACGGAAGAGATATCATAAAACTACTTCCCTGACCGACTTCGGATTCAAATTCAAGATTACCAGAATGCAGACCTATAATTTTTCGAGCCAGCGGCAGACCCAAACCACTTCCGGACGGTGATCCGGAAAAGAAAGGTGTGAAAATTTTATCATGATAGTCAACGGGGATACCGCCCCCATTATCGATTATTCTTATCTCGAGCTTGTCTTGCACGATTTCTATTTTAATTTTAATCAGACCGGGAGTATTGTCGTATGATTGACAGCCATTGTCGATAATATTGCCGAAAGCCTGTTTTATTAAAAGTGAATCACCGTAAATAATCAGATTCTCGTCGCCTTTATTTTCCAGATCGAATTCAATATTTGAATACTTTTCTTTATAAGTCAATATCATTTGATCCAGCAAATCCAGCAGACTAAAATCATCAAAATCAGGATTGAGCGGGCGGGCGAAATCAAGAAATTTGGAAACCAATCGTTCAGCTTCATCCGTCTCTCTTAAAAGATTGTCCATATTATCGGCCAGAACAGTCCCGGGTTCGATTTTCCTTTTGGATAATTTGGCGAAACCGACAATCGCACCGATTGAATTACGAAGCTGGTGCGCCAGTCCACCCGACATCTCACCTAAGGAAGCCATTTGTCGTTTTAACTCCAGTTCAGTTTGAAGCCTGACAAATTCACTCTGATCATTAAGCAGGATGGAACTGCCGATGACATGATCCTGACTGTCAAAGAGCGGCGAGATATAAACAGATAATAGTTTCTTGTTTTCCAGCCCATGATTTATCTCCACCTGTCGATTACTCTGGGGTTCATTAAGTTTAATAAAATTGGCCAAAAGTTGTTCAAGATTCGGAAAACGATCGAAAAGATCCTGACATTTCAATCCGATAATTTTATCATCAAGGTGTAATATCTTTAATACGGCACGGTTGGCGGTCGATACTTTTTGGTCATTATCAAGCGTAATTATTCCGGTATCGATTGATTCCAGAATATAGTTGTTGTAAATTTCCAGGTCGGCTGCCCGGCGGGAAATCATTTCGTTTAAGGTTGTCAGCTCTCTCTCGTTCCGGCGCAGTTCATTTATCATATTCTCATAGGTTGAAATCACCTGCCTGACTTCATCCTCATCACTGTTTTCCAGCCTTCCCGAAATTTCCGCTTTTTCCTTCAATCGTCTAAAAGGATAAGTCACAAATCGGATAAACCGCCGGGCGACATAAAGTATAATCAGCATCCCCAGAAGACCAAAAAATATCAGAATCCTTCCGGCGTTTTCAAGCGAGCCCAAAATAGCGCTGTCACGTGTCAGGGTGATAATATATCTGGAACCGGCCAGTTCGGTCGGAAACAGAAGCAGACATCGATCCGAGCCGCTCCGATGCAGGAAAACAGATTGATTCAATAAAAGCGGCGATAATATATCTGCCGTCAGGCTGCTGTCGATTTGCAAAATGACCGAATCAAGACTCAAACCCTGTTTGACCATCATAACCCGATCATAATTAAAATGAAAAACAGATAATCCGTTTAGAAAAAACTGAGATTCAAAAGAAGCAATCGTCGAGTCGGGAAGATCCGCCTCTCCCAGCCGCTGCAAATAATTGGCGGTCTTAATGGCCGCTTCATATAACTGCTCCTGAAGCTGATTTTCGAGCGTTATCTGAACCCGATAAATCGTATAGTGCGCCGCAAAATTCAGAATAAGCAGAACCAGGATTATCAGGGCCAAACCAAGACGTATTTCGAGCCGGTATTTTTGTGATTTTTTATTCATCTGTCTATTAAATTTATCGTCAGAAAGCCGGCCTGAGATTAGATTGATTCAAGAAGGGCCTTCTATACATTCCAAAAACTACTCAGGTAATAGCCGATTAGCTGGTCTCCGTAGATAATCGCAACCATCGCCGCTATCGCGAGAAAGGGCCCAAACGGTATCATCCGCGTTTGACGCACTTTTTTGGAGAAAGTCATCACAATAATCGAGGCTAACAAACCAATCACCGCCCCGCCAAAAAAGATAAAAACAACTTTTTGCCACCCCAAAAAGGCGCCCAGCATCGCCGCCATCTTAATATCCCCACCACCCATACTCTCTTTTTTAAAGAGCCAATCGCCCAGAACGGCTATCAGGTATAATACACCACCGCCGATAATCAGTCCAATTGCCGATGAGACAATCCCGATTCCCCCGGGAAAAAACGAAATCCCCAACCCGATTATCATCCCGGGAATGGTCAGTATATCCGGAATTATCTGAAAATCGAGATCAATGAAAAATATGGCGATCAGAACCGATGATAAAAAGATGCCGGCAAAAAAGTGTAGAGAGAATCCGAGGTAGTGCCAGAAAAAAACATAAGCCAGACCGTTTAAGAGTTCCACCAGCGGATAACGAAATGATATGCTCTCTTTACAAAAGCGACATTTTCCACCCAGAATCAGCCAGCTTAAAAGCGGAATATTGTCATAAAATTTAATCTGATTTTTGCATTTCGGGCAATATGAACGCCCGCGAGTAAAGCTTTTTTCCCTGGGAATCCGGTAAATTAAAACATTAAGAAACGACCCGATAGAAAGGCCGATCGCAAAAATCCAAATATAAATCAGTATAACTTCCATATTGATATATATCGACAGTTTCGGCTATCAGTTCAATTCGCCCAGTAAAAACATAACAATCGCTAAAACAGCCGGCGAGGCGTTTTCGGTGCGTAATATCCGAGGTCCGAGCGATACGATCCGGCAGCCCTTTTCTGTCGCCAAAGCCACCTCGGCCGATGAAAAGCCGGATTCCGGCCCGACAATCAGGGTAATCGACGCTGATGTTTTCCTGACCATATCCTGGTTCAATCTCTCTTTTCCTCCGGGAGCAAAAAGGATTTTTGTGTCGGGATTATCAATAGTCACCAGAAAGCGGTCGAATTTTATAGGGGGGATAATCTCCGGAAGAAAGGATCGGCCGGACTGTTTCATCGAAGCGATCGCCACCTTGCGCCAGCGATCCAGTTTGGCTTCCAGCCGCTTCTCTTGATCGATTTTGACTCTAGCTTTTTCAGTCAACAAAGGAACAAATTTTGATACCCCGAGTTCGGTCCCCCGCTGAATAACATCGTCGAATTTATACCCGGTCGACAACCCGGCCGCCAGTGTTATATTAAACGCCGGCTCTCCCAGATGCCGGACCCGCGATAAGATTCGGCAGATAACCTTTTGCGACGATAAAGAATCGATCTCCGCTTTATATCCGTTTCCAACCCCGTCTACCGCCATTAACGGATCACCTTTTTTCAGGCGTAAAACTTTCCGAAGATGAAACGCCTCGGTTTGTCGCAGTATAAAAGAGTCTTCATCGATATCGGACGGATTAACATAAAAAGACTGTATCATTTTTTAACCACACTAACGGCAACCCATTCACCGCTTTGTTTAATGTGATACTTTAATATATCAAAATCTCTGAGCATCCTGATTATGGCCTCTTTGTCATGCACCAGCAAACCGGATAAGACGGCCATACCGCCCGAGCCAAGATAATTATATATCTGGTCAAAAAGAATCAGGATGGTTGATTTTATCAGGTTGGCCGCGATAAAATCATAAGGTGCCTTACGGGCCGCCAACTCAACTGACCCGGTTTTAATTTTTACGATGTTTTTGACATGGTTGATTTCAACATTTTCTTCGGCATTTTCGGTCGCCTGAGGATCGATATCGACTCCCAGAACCGATCGGCCGCCAAGCTTGGCGGCCAGAATCGATAAAATTCCCGAACCGCAGCCCAAATCAAAAAAAGATGCCACTTTTTTAAAATTCGATAATATCTCGATAATACAGAGTCGGGTTGTTTCATGACTTCCGGTCCCAAAAGCCATTTTGGGTTCGATGATCAATTCAACCATATTTTCATAATTATTCTTTACCCAGGGCGGTTTGATAACCACATTTTCAATAATGGTCGGGTGAATCGCTTTTTTATAGGCTTCGATCCATTCAATATCCTGGAGGACATGAATCGAGATATTTTCCTCCAGCATACAAAATTCTGGATTTATATTATTGATATATTTAACGAGTTGGGCACGAAAGCCAATCCCGACCTCAACCGGCAGATGAAATTTTATTCCGACTGATCCGGAATCATCTTTATCTTCAAGCACCAGGCCGGTTGAAAAATTTTCAATAATATAATTACAGACCGCTTCCTGAATATCATTTGATACAGATAAACCGACTTCAAAATACTTAACCGGTTTTCTGCCAGTTCCGGGCATCTTAAAATCCCAGTGTACTTTTTATCTTGTCTAAAAATGACCGATTGCCGGGTGGTGCCTTAAATGACGGAGATTTATGCAATCGACGTAAGAGCTGTTTATCTTCATCGTTCAACTTGGTCGGTGTCCACACCGTCATCTGGACCAACTCATCTCCCTGACCATATCCATTCAGATGCGGGATACCCTTACCCTTCAGCCTGATGACTTTTCCGGTCTGGGTTCCGGGCGGAATTTTTAATGTCTGGCTGCCGTTGATAGTCGGCACGGTCACTTCACCACCCAAGGCCGCATGCGTAAAAGAAATGGGCATTAGCCAACCCCGACGAGAAAAGATATCATCCTCTTTTTCATCGAAAACTACAATTAGATCTCCGGCGACACCCTTATTCCGGGCTGAATTACCCTGTCCTTCGAGCGTCATATAATTCCCGGCCGCTACTCCGGGCGGCACTTTAACTTTGACCGTCGCGGTCGTTTTGGTCCGACCGGCGCCATTACACCTCGGGCAGGGCGATGAAATAATCTCGCCGGTACCGCGGCATC
>CAZJLX010000202.1:0-4638 GCA_964546545.1 uncultured Ignavibacteriaceae bacterium
TTTTAATAACCAAACCCGTGATACAAAATTGAAAAGCGGGGCACCTGCCTCCGGGATTAACAGCATACACCTTAAGGTATAGCTCCACTTAATAATACACATATGTTATCCTTCGCCAATAAAGTTTGGTGATATTTAGCATATTTTTTATATTTCATCATCACAATTCGGATACGCCGCGGCCGTCGATGGCATCATCAGTCGAACCAAACCGGCCTCTATCTTTTTACTGGGCACTTTTGAGGCCGAATCGCTGATTCTGGCCGAAACCGGAAATTCAATCGGCGCTATTCAGATTGCCGGCACCGATTCGACTATCCAGCTCTCCTTTTTTATTGTCGCCTGCGATTATACCTTAATCGGCGAAGAGCTGTTCGCCGCCTCCGGTTATTTGTCACAAAACGAATCGATTCTCGCTTCCATCAGGGCACAGGATATTTTAAAAATAATGATGGCGCTGTTTATAATTATTGCGATTATTTATGCTTCGATTGATCCCTCATCCGATTGGTGGAGATTTTAAATGCCGACTCGCCTGCCGCTTTTAATCTGTCTGATCTCAGGTATCGTTATGTTTGGCCAGTATTTTCTGTCGCACCCGGCAGCCAAAGCAATTTATGAAAATGCGCTGGAATGGTGGCAGATAATATTCGCCTTTACTCTTTTTGTCGGGGTGGCCGGGTTTATTAAGGTCTCTCTGAAAAGTATGCGACAAAAAAAAGAACGGCCCTATCGTTTGATTTCTCTGACCGGGCTATTTTTAATGCCACTTCTGGCTCTGTTAGGCGGAACCAAAATCGATTCGCCCTTTTTATGGATTTTTGAAAATATGCAGGCGCCGATGCAGGCGACCGTTTTCTCACTTCTGGCCTTTTTTGTCGCTTCGGCATCATTTCGAGGCTTTCGCGCCCGTTCGATCCCGGCCACCATATTACTTGTTACGGCGGTGATTATTCTTATCGGCCGGATTCCTATCGCCGAACATATTTCCGATTTCTTACCCAAGCTCGCTTTCTGGATTCAGGATAATCCCTCGATGTCGGCCCGCCGCGCAATTCTTATCGGTATCGGTCTCGGTTCGATGACCACTTCATTACGGGTCATTCTGGGTATCGAACGAACCTACCTGAGGGGCGACTGATGAGCGATTTAACCAAACGCCGAATCATCTTTGCCGGGCTTTTTGTCGTTATTGTCGTGTCGTATCTGATAAGGGCCCCGCTTGATTCGACCGCTTCACCACCGGTTCAGCGCTCGTTCGATTTTATCGAAGCCTTACCAGAATCATCGGTTTTACTCATATCCTTCGATCATGAGGCATCATCGCTTCCGGAAATAAAACCGCTGGCGAGAGTTATTCTGCGTCATGCTTTTCAAAACAATTTAAAAGTCGTCGGGTTGTCGCTGTTCGCCGAAGGGACCGCTATCGGTTATCGTTTATTGTCAGCCGCCGGAAATGAATTCGGAAAAAAATATGGACAGGATTATATTTTCCTCGGTTTTAAACCGCAGCATATCTCGGCCATTCTCGGGATTGGCGAATCGATTAAACGGGTTTTTCCCGAAGATTATCTCGGCAATAATTGTGATTCAATACCGATAATGAACGGCATTGACAACTATGACGATATTGCTCTCGTGATTTCAATTGCCGACGGCGACCGTCCGGCACAGTGGATTGAGTATGGTGCCGCACGCTATCACCAGACTATCATGGCCGCTTTGACCGCCGCTATGATAACTTCCTACGACCCTTATGTTGCTTCAGGCCAGTTGTATTCGGTCGTCGGCGGCCTGAAAGGCGCCGCCGAGTATGAAAACTTATACGGGCAGAAGGGCGGCGGTAATCGCGGCATGCTGGCGCAGACCTCCGCTCATATCTATCTGATTATTCTGATTCTGGCCGGCAATTTTATTTATTTCATAAACAGACAGGGGAGAGGCTGATATGGAGATTGGAACGATAATAGCCGGGCTTCTTACTCTGGCCATATACACCTTTTTATATAAAGATAACCCGATATACCGTGTCGCCGAATCCTGGCTGATTGGTCTGTCGATCGGATACACGATAGTAATTTTCTGGCAGTCGACCCTGGTCGATATTTTATTTCTGCCCCTATTCAAAGAGGGTCGACTGCTTTTGATTATTCCGTTTATTTTGGGTCTGATGATGTTCAGCCGATTCGGAAAACGATTCAATTGGCTCTCGCGCATACCGATCGCCTTTATGATCGGCGCCGGAGCCGGGGTGGCCATTCCGGCCATGCTTTATGCTCGTACTCTCAAACAACTCTCCGCCTCGGTCGCTCCGCTGATTGCCGAAGGGGGTCTTTTTAATTTTGAAGCAATGATTATCGCCCTCGGTCTGCTTTCGACACTCGCCTATTTTTATTTCAGCCGGGAGCATACCGGAATTATGGGCCGGGCGGCCCGACTCGGAACATACTTTCTAATGATATTTTTCGGCACGACCTTTGGATATACGGTCATGTCCCGTATGTCAACTTTTATCGGACGGGTCGATTTCCTTTTAACCGATTTCCTGCACTTGATCCGATGATCTGCCCCCGCTGCAAAACAAAAATGCGCGAAGAAAAAAGATCGTTTCATAAACGCCGCAAATGGATCTGCTCCAAATGCGGCCGGATTCGGTTTCAGGAAACTGACAGGAAAAAATCGTCGCAACCGCCGAATAAAAATAGCGTATGATGGTATAATTATTAAGAATAATTATGGAAATAAAAATTGGTACATCAGGATACAGCTTTGACGATTGGAAAGGGACATTTTATCCCGGCGATATAAAAAAAGGAAAGATGTTTGATTATTATGTCAAACATTTTAAAACGGTTGAAATCAACTCGACGTACTATCGTATACCTCACCCGGCGATTATGTCCAATATCGAAAAGAAGTCACCCGATAATTATGAGTTTATTGTAAAGACGCCAGACACGGTGACGCATAAGAGAAACAGGCTGCACGAAAATATAAATGATTTTTTCGAATGTCTCAAACCGATGAATGAAAAAAACAAACTGAAGGGATTACTCGCCCAGTTTCCGTTTTCGTTTAAATTCAATCAGAATAATCTGGAGTACATTAAAAAATGCCGCGAGCTGTTTTTAAATTATAAACTTTTCGTCGAATTTCGTCATGACAGCTGGGTCAATAGAACGATGTATGACACTTTCCGGGAAAATGACATCGGTTATGTCGCGGTCGATGAACCTCAACTGCGTGGTCTGCTGAAACCGGAACTGTTCAACACGACCGACACCGCCTACATCCGCCTGCATGGCCGCAATGCCGAAAAATGGTGGAACGGCGGTCCGTTGCGTTATGATTATGATTACAGCCCCGATGAATTACAGGAGTGGAAAGAGAAAATTGAGAAACTTCATGATAAAGCACAAAAGGTATTTATATTTTTTAATAACTGCCATCTCGGTCAGGCAGTCAAAAACGCACAGGAAATGATCGGCGCGTTAAATATATGAAGTTTTTGTTGACCGCGACTTTAGAATATCTGAATATTCCTTTTTTAAAGAGGTCGTATTATGGATTATTTGAGACTGGAAAATATCAGCAAGATTTACGATGGCAAGGCGGCGGTTGATAATCTCAGCCTGAATGTCCCGAAAGGTTCCATCTATGGCATCATCGGTCCCAACGGGGCCGGCAAAACAACCACGATCAGAATGATTATGAATATTATCGCACCCGATTCCGGGACAGTTAATATCGAGGGTTGTGCTTCCCCTGATGAATTCAAGAACCGCGTCGGATATCTTCCCGAAGAACGCGGTCTGCATAAAAAAATGACGCTTGAAGAAGTGATCGTTTTTTTCGCCCAATTAAAAAGTTATCCCAAGGCGGATGCCCTGGCCAATATGGATTCATGGCTAGATAAAATGTCGCTTCTGGACTATCGCAAAAAAAAGGTCGAGGAACTCTCTAAAGGTATGCAGCAAAAGCTGCAGTTTATTACGACTATCCTGCATCAGCCCGAGATGATTATTCTCGATGAACTTTTTTCCGGACTGGACCCGATAAATATCGAACTGATAAAAGATATTCTTATGGATTTAAAACGACAGGGCACGACTATTCTTTTCTCAACCCATGTCATGGAGCAGGCCGAAAAATTGTGCGATTTCATCTGCCTGATAAATAAAGGGAAAAAAGTCCTCGACGGTAAACTGTCCGATGTCAAGGCGAAGTTCGGTTCCAATATGCTACAGGTCGATATCGAGGGTGACGGTGCTTTTGCCGCCAATCTCCCCGGTGTCGAAAAACTGCTCGAGTTTAATAACTATATCGAATTAAAGCTGGCCGATAATGCCGACCCGCAGTCCATTCTTAAAAGCCTGATGGAAAAAGTTGTTGTCCGCAGGTTTGAGATTATGGAACCATCACTGTATGATATCTTTATCAGTGTCGCCAGAATTGATCCCGTCGAGCTGGGGAAGGAGGGTAAAGCCTGATGTCGAAATTGTGGGTTATTATCGCACGCGAATATGCGCAGGTCGTTAAAAAGAAAGCCTTTTTAATCGGTATTCTCCTGACGCCGATTTTTATGGGCGTCATTATGGTCCTGCCCGCTTTCCTGGCATCAAAAAAATCAGATACGAC
>CAZJLX010000202.1:4648-5244 GCA_964546545.1 uncultured Ignavibacteriaceae bacterium
GATAAAATCGCTATTGTCGATCTCGACGGCCAGTCAATAGGGGAGAGGTTTTCTGAAAAACTCGGCCGATATACAATCTCGGATTCCCTGCCGGCTTATGATGTCGTTGAGATTCTGAATATAAATCCGAATGATACTCTCCTGGTTAAGGAAACCATAAAACGGCTGGATTCTTTGCTTCAGGATAACGCGCTAAAAAGCTATCTGATTATTCCGGACAGTATCGAATACAATGACTCCTGTGTTATGGTAACCAAGTCTTTTGGAATAAGAACCGGAAAAAGATTTGATTACCAGATATCGGCCGTCTTATCCGAAATACGCTTAAATAAATCGGAGATAAATCTGGGTGTCGATTCGGTCATGAGTCTCACCCGCAGAATCGCTTTTACCGAGGCTTCCCCCGGTGGCCAAAAACGCGACTTCCTGACCATCTATATGGGTGGACTGATTTTTATCATGATAATTTTCGGAACCATTATCAGTTTCGGTCAGGTGCTCATGCGGTCGGTTATTGAAGAGAAAAACTCGCGGATTATCGAGGTTATGGTCTCTTCGGTCTCACCTTTTCAACTGATGGCCGGAAAAATAATCGG
>CAZJLX010000203.1:0-5227 GCA_964546545.1 uncultured Ignavibacteriaceae bacterium
CGCAGATGAAATCCCTGATCCCGCGATAACATATAGTTGGCGCCCCGGCCGACAACTACCACCCCACCCAGCTCGGAGATTGAAATGACTACCTTATGAAGCTGCCGAATATAATCCGATGCGTCAATATACATCCCCTTAAACAAACCTTCGAACCACAACTCGATTCGGGAACGGATATTGTCATCGAGTGACTCGATAATTTTCCTCTGATAACCCGACGATTTACAAATCTCATCGATAATTTCCCGATGCAGCAGTTGATATCCCAATGACTCGGCCAGAGACTCGGCCAGAAAAGATCCCTGACTGCCTCGTTGACGACTGACCGTCACGATCGGGCTGCTGATTCGCTGTTTGCCTTCTTCTTTCGCTTCATCGCGCAGCTTTCGCTCCATCTCCCAGCGTTTAAGCTGGCGGTTTATCAGGGCTTCGATAGAACCCATAGTTTTTCCCCTTTATTAATTGATAAGTTTTTATCATCCTTCCGAAATATCTGCTTCATATAAAATATTCAAAAACCGCGTTTTATGCATTAAAAAATCTTTGATTTTCGTCAATCCTGTTTATATTTGGCTTCATTATGGAAGGAAGCAAGGATAACAAGGCAGTCAACGACCAACTCAAATTGCTTGGATTTAAATGCGGGCTTGAGATTCATCAACAACTGAACACAAAAACCAAGCTATTTTGTCACTGCCCCACCGGCCTGACCAATAAAAGGCACGATGCCGAAATTCTCCGCCATATGCGGCCAACCCTGTCCGAACTGGGCGAATATGACGGCACCGCCCTGATGGAATTCAAAACCAAAAAAGAGGTCATCTATCGGCTCTACCGCGACCGAACCTGCACCTACGAAATGGATGACACCCCTCCGTTTTTGGTCAATCAGGAGGCGATTGATTATGCTATCCGTCTCGCTCTTTTATTCAACTGTAAAATAATTAATGAACTGCATGTTATCAGGAAGCAATATCTCGACGGCTCTATCCCGACCGGTTTCCAGCGAACGATGATTATCGGTATTGATGGCTACGTCCCATATAAGGATCGACGGATCGAAATTTCACAGATAAATCTCGAGGAAGAATCCTGCCGCGAAGTTTCCGATATTGGGCACCGGATCGTCTTTGCCACCGATCGTCTGTCGATTCCGCTGGTCGAAATCATCACCGGGGCCGATATGAAAACGCCGCAGGAGGCGGCCGAAGTTTGTCGCCTGCTGGGTAACGCCATGAAAATAACCGGACTGGTTCGCCGGGGTATCGGCTCGGTCAGAGAAGATGTCAATGTCTCAATCACCGGCGGTGATCGGGTCGAAATCAAGGGGGTCCATAAAGTCGGCAATATACCGGCGCTGACCGAATCGGAAGCTTATCGTCAAAAAGGGTTGATCGAACTTAAGAAGATTTTTGTCGAACGGTATAAAAGCGCCGAGAATATAAGCTGGAAAGAATATAATTTTACTTCCTTGTTCAGCGGCAGTTCCAATGAAATCGGCCGGCGACTCGAAAGCGACGTACCCTTAAAAGTAACCGGTTTGCTTCTGCCGGGAATGGTCGATATTGTCTCTTATCAATTACAGGCGAATCGCGATTTTGGCTTCGAGCTTTCCGGCCGCGTGAGAGTCATCGCCTGTATCGATTCAAAACCAAACCTTTTTTTCTATTCTCAGCGGGAACGGTACAATATTCCCGAACAGCAATGGGAAAAGATGGTTGATACAATTAACCCGGGGCGAAGCGATGATTTTGTTCTTATCTGCGGACCCTCGGCTGATGTGGAAACCGCTTTAAACGAAATAAAAATCAGAATCGCCGAAATGGCCGTCGGCGTCGTCCAGGAAACTCGACAGGATTTAAAAGATGGCACAACCGATTTCGAGCGAATTCTCCCCGGTCCGGACCGCATGTATCCCGATACCGACCATCCCCCGGTAAAAATCGAAAATGAAAGGGTCGAAAAAAATCGTGCCACCTTATCGGAATCGCTTTGGGAAAAACATAATAGATGGCGGGAAATCGGCCTGCATGAGGAGCAGATCAAAGCCCTCTCATTATCATCTTATGCCGACCTGTTCGATCGTCTGGCGCAGGATAATTCGATTAATAAAAAAAAGGCGGCCCATATATGTACCGCCCTGATGGTCGGAATGAGACGTGCCGGCTACGATTTGACCGAGGTTAATCAGAACAGACTTTATGAAATAATTTCCGCATCGCTTAAAAATCACTGGTCGTTTGCCCGGTTGAAAGAGGCTTTAATCGCACTTTCCCAAGGCGAAACGATAAAAATATCAGATGCTTCATTTGACGAAAACATCTTTAAGCAGATTTGGAATAAAAGCCGCATTTCATTTAACGGTAATAACCGACCCGGCGCGACAGATAAATTCAGACGATTCGCCGTCGGTCAACTGCTGGATTATTATTCCAATACATCAGTGGTTTTATCAAAAATCGACTCAAAATTAAAATCCGAAAAGCTTTAAGAACGAAAAAGTTTGGCAAACTGTCGACCGGACGATCCGGATGAAAATTTATCCAGTGCCCTACGATAACCATTCTCGGCCAACCGCTCTCTTAACGATTTATCATCCATCAATCGCAAAATGGCCTCTGATAACTCTTCCGCATCATCCAGCGGCACTAACAGGCCGGTTCGTTCATGCTCTATTATATCCCGGATTCCGCCTGAATCGGTGCCGATAACCGCCGTCCCGCATAGCATCGCCTCGGTCAAAACCAGCCCAAACCCTTCGTTATATGAATTGAGCACAACTATCGACGCCCTGTTATAAACAGCCTTTAACCGCTCCCGATTAACCGGCTCTTTTAATTTCACCGCATCGGACAGATTTAATTCTTCAATCAATTTTTCCAGATTCTCTTTTTCCGGCCCGGTGCCATATATATCGAGTCGAGCATCCGACTTTTTCTTCAATAACAAACTCATCGCCTGCAGAAGATAATCCAGCCGTTTCTGTATGGTAAAACGTGAGACAGCGACCATCAGGCTATTGTCCTTTTCTATTTTCTCATCCGGGCAAAATATCTGTTCATCATTGGGCATCGGAGCTATAATAATCCCGGATTCAAGCTCAGGATATTTATCGACCAGCAGCTTTTTCAGATAAAACGATACGACTGTCCAGCCCGAAGATTTCTTCAAAGTCGCTTTAAGATATCTCATTAAAAACGAAAACCGGGTCAGCAGGCGCACATCGGTTCCGTGCGAGCTGAAAAATAATTTGACTTTATCGTCATATTTTCGCTTCAGCCAACGTCCGACAACACCGTTCGGAATCACCCACTGAATAGATACGACAGAGATTTTTTCCTTCTCAATTACGGAACAGGCAAGCTTGAAGGATTCTTTTAAAAAGCGGCGCAGTCTGAAAATCTTAAACGGATTGGAAAATATCTGCCGGTGCATGTCACCGCGATAGGCGAAACTCTCGCTTTTATCATCGGCGTATCGAAAACGAAAAATCTTGACACCGTCAATTTCCTCATATTCCGGCAAACCGGCATCATGCGGCGCGACAACATATATTTCGATATTCTGCTCGATTAGCTTTTTGGCCAGCAGGTGCAGAAAGACGCCGGAAAAATCGGACCGATGTCGGATATAATTATGACTGATAAACAGAACCTTTAACGGCTCCGAATTATCATTTTTCCGCGGATTGTGAACTTTATCGTTTCCCATTTGTTTATATCTTATTATGATAATGAAAATATGAAGTTATAGAGGAGCTGTCATGCAAAATTTTACATTTCATTTGCCGACCAAAATAATTTTTGGACCCGGCGAAATCGATAAAGTCGGCCGCGAGGCCAGACAGTTGGGCGAACGAGCGATGATTGTCACCGGTAAACGCTCCGCTTCGGCAACCGGGATTATTCATAAAGTGACCGATTTTCTTGAAAAAGAGGGTGTCGCGGCGGTAGTTTTCGATAAAATCGAACCTAATCCGCGAGCCACAACTATCGACGAGGCGGCCCGGCTGGCCAACGAAAACGGCTGCGATTTTATTATCGGTCTGGGTGGCGGTTCGCCGATGGATGCCGCCAAGGGGGTCGCGGCGGCGGCGGCCGAGAAACAACCGATCTGGGAATTTGTCAATCATGGTCAACCGACACTCAAAAAACTAACCAAAGCTCTGCCGATAATGGCCATCCCGACTCTGGCCGCGACCGGCTCCGAAGCCGATTCCGGCGGCGTTATCAGTAACTGGGAGACACATGAGAAAGCGGTTTTAGCTCATCCGCTTTTATTCCCCAAAGTTTCGATTATCGATCCCGAACTGACTATCACCGTTCCGAAAGATTATACAATCGATGGCGGTGTCGATATTATCTCGCATGTTATCGAAAGCTTTTTCACCGGCGCCGAAGAGACGTCGATTCAGGATCGTTTCTCGATGTCGATTGTCCGCACCGTTATGGACAACATTCCCAAAGTGATGGCCAACCCGGAAGATATCGATGCCCGCTCGCAACTGTCATGGTGCTCGGCACTGGCTCTGTCCGGTGTCATCAACTCCGGCCGCGGCGGCCCCTTCCCGCTTCATGCGATGGAGCATGCGCTCTCCGGCTATTACGATATCTCGCACGGTCGCGGACTTGCCTTGCTGCTTCCGAGACTGATGACCTATACCGTAGCGGCCCGACCGCAGAAATTCGCCCTGATGGCCGAAGAGCTGTACCACGTCAACCGGAGTATGCCTGTAATGGAAAAAGCGGCGGCAGGTATCGACCGGACAATTGAGTACCTGAAAAAAATCGAGCGATATATCACCCTGCCCGATGTCGGCATCAAGGATGATTCCAAATTCGAGCAGATGGCCGATGACACGCTTCGGATATACTCCGCCCGCGGCGAATATCTCGACAACCCGAAAAAGCTGTACAAAAAAGACATAATTAAGATTTTCGAAATGTCCATGTCACCTTTGCCATGACGCATATTAAAAACCTGTGCCCGGCAGATGTCCACATTTGCCGCGATATAGGATCGTTGCGGAGGGTCTTGATTCCTATTCATCGGGATTGTGACCTACCGCCATTAAACCTGTCAGGTAGGTCAAGCCTCTGCGAGGCTTGACGTCAAATCTCGCAGAGATTTGACCTACTTCTCCTTGAATTTGCCGGCTTGGTAGGTCGGGTTCCGAATGCAATTCCGCCCTGCGGATTAAAATGAGAAACCCGACATCGCCTCG